>DIMS01000080.1:0-7743 GCA_002425685.1 Synergistaceae bacterium UBA5560
CAGCCAAACCTGGGACCCACTCCGCTCCGCCGCGCCATGCACAGGAACGGGCCACCCGCCGCACGAACGGGTGGCCCGTTCCTCCTTGCTTCATCGCTTCCTCGCAACGTGTCGGAGGAAACACCCCGCACTCCACACCGTATCGTCCCCCGCGCATCGAGACAAGGAACGCCGCACCCCGTTCAAAAGCATTCCCCTCGGTTTTCCGTAAAGGCTGAAAGGATGCTTTCAGCCCAGGATCCGCCTCTGGACAGAAATCGACTTTGCTCCTACACTACGTAATGCAATTCAGTTGCATGATATGTACGGCCATCCACAACCGGGCAATACCGATTTCACCCATTCGCCCCTCTGCCCCTCTTTCTTCCGCTCCCTGCCATGAGGATGGAGAGAGGGGATTCACAGGGCGCGAGAAAAGCGGTTATCGTCATACTGTCTCCGTAATCCGAGGTGAACTTCATGTCCGCACTGCACGAAATTCTCCGTCAGCGCCTGACAGCGATCTGTCGGAAGGAAGGGCTTCTGGGGGAGACGGTGCGCGTCTGCGCCACACCCCTTTCCACGGAAGAGGCCATCGGCACTCCCGAGGACAAGGATTTCCCGCTGCAGAAGGGAAAAGAGCGCCTTCTCCAGGCAACCTTTCGGGACGCCCGGGGACAGGCCTTCACGGACCACTACGGCAATTACGAGGGAACACTGGAGAGCCTCCTCGCCACCCCACCGGCAAACACCTTTCGCCGTGCGGTCTTCGTCGCTGCACTCAACGCGGTTCTCAAACATCTCGAACTCATCGGAAACACCGTCCACTGTCGGGACGAGGATCCCCGCGCCTGCGCGTCCGAACTGGCTCCACAACTCCGGGAACGATTCGGCGCGGTGAAGATCACCCAGGTGGGCTTTCAGCCCCGCATGGTCGAGGCGCTGGCCCCACTGTTTCCTCTCCGCCTCCTCGATCTGGACCCGGACAACCTGGGGCACACCAAGTTCGGGGTTCCCGTGGAGGGGCCGGAAACGGCGAGCGACGCCGTGGCCTGGGCGGAGCTTCTCCTTGTCACCGGAACGACCCTGGTGAACGACACCATCGGGGACTTTCTCTTGGACAAACCGGTGCTCTTCTATGGAACAACCATCGCCGGCGCGGCCCACCTGATGGGGTGGGAGCGCTTCTGTCCCAAGTCTTCGTGAGCGGAATCGACCGGGGGACGTTGGGACTGCCTCGACAGGACGGAACACACGAAGGACATTCACTATCCATCATTGAAGGGAGAGGTTCTGTATGCGTTTCATGCGTCTCACCCGCGTGCGGCTTTCCACCGGATTTCTGATGCTTCTTCTGTGCCTGGGGAGTGCGATGCCCCTTGGAGCCACGACGAAGGAGCTGTACATGCATTGCGGTGCAGGACTCCGGCAGCCCGTGGAGGAACTCCTGCGCGCCTACCGGGAAAAGGGCGGCGTGAATGTCACCGTGGAGTACGCGGGGTCCGGCCAATCCCTGGTGCGTTTCAAGGCAACGAAAGAGGGAGACCTCTTCCTTTCCGGTTCCGCGTTCTTCGTGGAACAGCTCGCGAAAGACGGCTTCGTGACACACTCCTTTTCCATCGTCCTCCATCCTCCGGTCCTTGCGGTGCATCCGAGCAAAACCGGGGAGATAACCACCGTCGACGATCTGGCAAAACCCGGTGTGCGGGTCGGCCTCGGTGACCCCAAGGCAATGGCTCTGGGGCGGACTGCGGAGGAGATCCTCTCGCACTCGGACAAAAAAGATGCGATTCTCGCGAACACCGTCGTCCGGGCCGCAACGGTGAAACAACTGTCCCTCTACGTGACCAAAGGGGACGTGGACGCCGCCATTCTTGCCAGGTCCGATGCGGTTCAGGCGAAGGACGCGCTCGTCTTCTTCGACATCGACCCCGCATGGTACACGCCGGAGATCGTCACGGTCGCCGCTTTGAACACCTCCCACCATCCGGAGGAGGCACTGGAGCTGGCGGAATTCCTCCGTTCTCCCGAAGCGGTTGTGGTGTTCCTCTCCCACGGGTTCTCGCCGCTGCCGTGACGTGCGGCTCCTTCATTCCATGAACCTTCTGGACCGGGTCCTGATCCTGCCGCTTCTCTTCTTCAGCCTGATCGTGGGCGGCGTCTTCGCCGCCCTGATCGGGCAGGTTTCCCCGGAAGAGTTGGCGCGTTCCCTGGTCCATCCGGAGACTCTTTTCGCGCTGCGCTTCTCCCTGACAACATCCTGCGCCGCCATGTTCGCAGCACTCTCCATCGGCATCGGGGCGGCATATTTCCTTTCCAGGCACACTTTCCCCGGAAAGGAATTCCTCGAGACGCTCCTCGACATTCCTCTCGCCATGCCGCCTCTCATCGCCGGAGTGGGACTCCTCTTCCTTCTCGGCAGGGACCTTCTGGGGGGGCATCTCGCACGGTGGGGCATCCATTTCATTCTCACCCCCTGGGGAGCCGTGGTGGCCCAAAGTTTCGTGGCAACACCCATCGTGCTTCGGAGCGCCCAGGCGGCCTTCGCCTCGGTCCCCAAAGGCTACGAGGAGGCGGCGCTCATGCTGGGGCTCTCGCCTCTCCAGGTTTTTTTCCGCATCAACATCCCTCTGGCGGCGAAATCGCTCCTCTCGGGAATCATGCTCGCCTGGGCACGCACCCTGGGAGAGTTCGGAGCGACCCTCATGGTGGCCGGAGCCACCCGTTTTCGCACGGAAACCCTCCCCATCGCGGTCTATCTCAACATCTCCAGCGGTGAACTGGGCATCGCCCTGTCATGTTCGCTCGTCCTTCTCGGCACGGCCTTCGCCTTCCTGTTGTGCACACGCATGCTGCACCGCACGTCGTCGAGCGACGCCCTTCCGGGAAAGAACTCCCGATGGCCGGGCTGACCCTCGCCGACGTGAGCAACCGATTCGTCCGGAACGTGTGCATGCATGTTCCCCCAAAGAGCGCATGCGCCGTCGTCGGACCTTCGGGGGCTGGTAAAACCAGCCTTCTCCGGATCATCGCCGGACTCGACGGACACACGGGAACCATCCGTCTCGACGACAGAGACATCCGCTCCGTCGAACCCCACCGGCGCAACATGGGATTCCTGGCCCAGGATCCCTACCTGTTTCCCCACATGTCCGTCGAAGCCAACCTCCTTCTTGCCATGGAGCGCGTTCGGAACACCCGTGCGGAGCGGAGACGGCAGGCGGCGGACATCCTCGAACGGCTTCGCATCTCCCACCTCGCCGACAGAAGACCCGCCACCCTCAGCGGCGGCGAAAGACAACGGGCAGCCCTGGCCCGAACCCTTGCCTCCTCCCCGGCGCTTCTCCTCCTGGACGAACCGTTCAGCAAGCTGGACCACCGAACCGCACACCATCTCCGCGATGAATTCGGCGCGTTGCGAAAAGAGCTGGGACTCACGACCATTCTCGTGACGCATGACCTGGCCGAGGCGAAGGAACTGACGGAACATCTCTTCGTCATGCACGCGGGACACCTCATTCCCGTCTCCGCCTCACCGGAAAGAGACGAGGCGGAGGCGGAAGCGGCCGAATCCTTCCTCGGCGCACCGAACATCCTCCCCTGTCGGGAACGCGGGCGCCCATTCAAAGGCGTGATCGAGGCGGAGTGGGCCGGAGGGATGCTCCTGATGCCCGACGAGGGAAGATCCTTTTCCCGGTTTCTGGTCTCCCGAAGAGACGTGGAGGTGGGAAGAACGGCCCCGCCGGGGCCTGAACTGAACCGGTTTTCCGCTTCCGTGCGCAGCATCGTGGAAAGGGACGACGTGGTCTCGGTCGCTCTGGATGTGAACGGTACGCTCCTGTACGGGGAAATCGGGCGGGAACAGGCGGTGGACGCATATCTCCTCCCCGGAGTGCAGGCACAGGTTCTCCTGCGTCTCCGGTCACTTCATCCGTTCACGTGACGGAGAGAAGAGGTATCAGCCCTTCCGGAAGAAGGTTTCTTTCCGGCGACAGAGGGCTTTCCGGAAATAACCGACAAAGAAAGGGCTCGGGCGGCACGGAACGGAAACAGTGACTCTGCCGGAACGACACACGAACAACGCAACCACTCAGAAGAACCCTCCGCCTCCAAAATCCCGCCGTTCCCTGGAAGGGATTCTGCGCAGCGTCTTGATGGCGTGAGGATCCGCCTCGACTGGGGCGATGCAGAGGTAGGCAAATTCTTCTTCCTCGCCGGAATTCTCGAAGACATGCTCCGCTCCGGAAGGAACATAGCCCCAGGCTCCCTGGTCCAGAGATATCTGCATGTCCTCCACCGTCATCCTGCCTCGCCCGCGGAGAACGACCACCAGATGTTCCCACTCGTGCCGGTGGGAGGGTGTTGCACAGCCGGGAGGCAGGGTGAAATAGCGCAACACATAATCGTTCCAATGGCGTCCCGGGGCGAAGACCATCCGTTTCGTGGCCTCCGGTGCAAGGGAGGAAAGGATATGGGCGGGCAGGTCGTCGAGATTGCCCGTCAGCAGTTCCGAGCGAAGGAGAGATCGAGTCGTCATGAATGCGTGCCTCTTTCCGTTGCGGGGTCCCGCCGGGAAGATGCACACGACATTTCTTCCCCGAGGGCACGGAGAAGGAAAAGCGCCGACGCATCCTCCTTTCCGAAAGCGGGAGGCACATCCGTTTCCGGATGTACCCTGTCGTCCGGTTTCCCTAGGCAACTACGCACCCTTAGGAAGATCCGGCTCGGAGGTTTTGTATACTGAATACTTTTTTGCCTTATTCATTACATTACCCAACAACTCCTTCGTTGTCAACCCCTGCGGTGAAAGGTTTCCCGCAATGCCTCCCGGCCAAAACGGGTCAAAATGGAGCACAATTCGCACAAAATCTTGTCTCTCCAACACGTACTCCGCATACTGAGCTTGGCATAATGCCCTGCGGCAGGAACCAGGAAGAGGCCAACACCATTTGCGAGGAGGCACGGAGAGCCATGCAGAAATATCACGTCAAGACGGTTCGGGTCAACGGAATCCCAAATCGCGTCATCGCGGATCCGGAGGAGAAGCTCGCCAAGATCATCCGAAACCAGCTCGGTCTCACGGGAACAAAGATCGGGTGCGACTGCGGCCAGTGCGGGGTGTGCAACGTCATTGTGGACGGCAAGGTGGTCCGCTCCTGCATCGTTCCGTGGAAGAGTGTCGCGGAAGACGCGGAAATCCTCACCATCGAGGGCATCGGCACCCC
The DNA here is from genome assembly GCA_002425685.1 of Synergistaceae bacterium UBA5560. Lineage (GTDB taxonomy): Bacteria > Synergistota > Synergistia > Synergistales > Aminiphilaceae > Aminiphilus. The sequence continues at coordinate 5,205 of DIMS01000080.1, forward strand.
CACGAAGCTCCACGCACTCCAGTGGGCCTTCATCGTCCACGGAGGTCTCCAGTGCGGCTTCTGCACACCCGGATTCATCATGGCCTCCAAGGCACTCCTGGACGAAAACCCCTCCCCCACGAGGGAGGACGTCCGGGACTGGCTGCAGAAGCACTGGACGGCCTGTCGCTGCACTGGTTACAAGCAGATCGTGGATTCCGTCATGGACGCCGCCGCGGTGCTCCGGGGCGAGAAGGAGATGGAAGACCTGGCGAAGATGCTCAAGCCCGGCGATTCCGTCTGGGGCAGCCGCTATCCCCGCCCGAACGCCGTCTACAAAGTCACCGGTACGTGGGACTTCGGTGACGACGCCGCCACCAAACTCCCCGAGGAAGCCCTTTTTGCCGTGCCGGTCTGCCCGGAGACGCATCACGCGAAAGTGAAGAAGATCGACATCGCCACCGCGGAAAAAATGCCCGGCGTCGCAAAGATCGTCACCGCCGGGGACATCCTCGCCAACAAGGGCACCAACCGCATCCGCGGTCAGGTGGGGTCTCCCACGGCCACCACGGACGGATGGGAGCGACGGATGATCGTCGAAGAGGGTGACAAGATCCGCCAGTGGGGCGAGTGCGTGGCCATCGTCTGCGCCGCCACGGAGAAACAGGCCCGGGAGGCCGCCGCGGCCGTCAAGGTCGATCTGGAGGAACTGTCCGCCCTTCTCCACGTGAAGGACGCCATGAAGCCCGACGCTCCCAAGGTCTACGACGAAATCGAGGAGATCGACGGTATCCGGAACTGCTTCAACAAGCGCCCCCTCATCAAGGGCGACGATCCGAAAGCGGCCATCGACAAGGCCGCACACATCCTCGAGGACGAGTTCTACAGCAGCCGCCAGCCTCATCTGACGCTCGAAACAGACTGCGGCTTCGGCTACTACGACGAGGAAGGGCGGCTCACGGTCCAGACCAAGAGCATCTGCGTCTACCGCCACCTCCTCATGATCTCCCGTGGTCTCGGCCTCGCGCCATCCAAGCTCCGGGTGATCCAGAACAACATGGGCGCCTCCTTCGGCTACAAGGTCGCCCCCACGAACGAACACCTCATCGCCGCGTGCGTGCTCGCCACGGGACGCCCCGTCTACATGCGCCTCAACATGAAGGAGCACATCGTGCGGACGCCTAAGCGCTCCCCCTTCCTCATGAAGATCCGCATCGGCGCGGACGAGAACGGCAAGATCGTCGGCGCCGAACACACTTGGTACGTGGACCACGGCCCCTACTCCGAGTCCAGCCAGGACCTCACAAACAAGGGCGGCCAGTTCTTCCTGGCTCCCTATCACGTTGATGACCTCCGAGGGTGCGGCTACACCTTCTTCACCAACCATCGCTGGTGCGGTGCTTTCCGCGCCTACGGCGCACCCCAGACCTACTGGGGCGGCGAGACCGCTGTCGACATGCTCGCCGAGAAGTGCGGCATGGATCCCCTGGACTTCCGGGAGAAGAATCTGATCCGTCCGGGAGACACCTTCCCGAGCGGACAGAAATCCGAGGTCTATCCGCTCCAGGCCATGGTCACCCGCGTCCGCCCCTACTACAACATCGCCAAAAAGCGCGCCGCCGCCCTCTCCACCGCCGAGGTCAAACGGGGCGTGGGCATCGCCATCGGCATCTACAACTCCAACGATGACGGCCCGGACGACGCGAACAGCAACATCGAGCTCACCAGGGACGGCGTGATCCTCTACAACACCTGGGAGGACCACGGCCAGGGCGCGGATATCGGCTGCGTGGGGACCGCCCACGAGGCGCTCAAGCCCATCGGCATCAAACCGGAGCAGATCAAGCTGGTGCTGAGCGACACCGCCAAGGCTCCCAACAGCGGCGCCGCCGCGGCGAGCCGCTGCCAGGTCATGGTGGGGATGGCCATCGTCGAATCCTGCCGGAAGCTGCTCGACGCCATGCGGCGGGATGACGGAACCTACCGCACCTACGACGAAATGATCGCGGAGGGCATTCCCACCTTCTACGAAGGCTACTGGAAGGCCACGCTCCGCAACAACGAGGGAGAAGTACAGCACTGCACCGACATGGACGGCACGACGGGCCAGGGGTACCCCTTCGCCAACCACATGTTCGGTATCTTCCTCGCCGAAGTGGCCGTGGAAGTCAAGACCGGCAAGACCACCGTGGAGAAGTTCACCCTCTGCGGGGACGTGGGCAAGATCAACAACTTCCTCGTCGTGGACGGCCAGCAGATGGGCGGCATCGCCCAGGGTATCGGCCTCGCCATCAAGGAGGACTTCGTGGACGTGAAGACCCACAACAACCTCCTCACCTGCGGGTTGCCCTACATCAAGGACATTCCCGACGACATTCAATTGATCCACATGGAAACCCCCCGGGAATTCGGCCCCTTCGGCGCTGCCGGGACGGGCGAGATGCCCCTCTCCGCGCCGCACGCGGCGGTGGGGAACGCGATCTGCAACGCCGTGGGCGCCCGGGTGAAGGACCTGCCCATCACCGCCGAGAAAATCCTCGCGGCGATGAAGAAATAACCC
>DIMS01000080.1:7759-13565 GCA_002425685.1 Synergistaceae bacterium UBA5560
GGAGGCGACAGGACATGTCGGAAGAGACGAAGGTCGGACAGGGAGGGCTCGTCGAGGATCTGCCCCTCTGGGATGCGTCCGCACTGGCTCCGAACGTGCGGAAACGAATCATCTTCGGCCCCGGGCAGTTCTGGGACGACTACGTGATGCGCCATTTCACCCTGCCCCCGGGGGAGAAAATTCCTCCGCACAGACATGCCTGGGATCACTTCGTGCTCTCCCTCGAGGGACATGGCCGCGTGGTGGTCCAGGGTGAACCGATCGACCTCGCGGCAGGACGGTGGGGACATGTCCCCCCCGACGTGGAGCACGTCTTCGAGAACCCGGGGAACGAGGACTTCGTGTTCGTCTGCATCGTACCCGCCCACGGAGACCCTCACGCGAAGAAAACCGCCATGCGGGCCGAGCGGGCCGCCCGAAAGGTAGCGAAAAACGGCGCCGAGGAGGGGGCGGGGACACCGTGAGCCTGGAACGACACGTTGCCGTGAAGTTCTCCCGACTCGAACCCTCGGCGATGATGAAAATGTTCAAGGCCGCAGCGAAACGGACGGGACTCGTCAACCTCACCCTCGGCGAACCGGACGTTCCCACCGATCCGCGCATTGTGGAAGCGGCCCGCCAGGCCGGGCTGGCCGGTGAGACGCATTACGCCCAGAGCCGAGGAAACCTCAGCCTCCGAGAGGCCATCAGCCGCCGTTGGGCAGCTAAATACGGCTTCGTCCAGGATCCGGAGGAGATCCTCGTCACCACCGGCGGCTCCCAGGCGTGCTGGCTCGCCTTTCAGACCTTGCTCGAACCGGGCGACGAAGTTCTTCTGCTCGAACCCTACTTCACCTTCTACGCCCAGCAGGTCCGCTACAATCAGGGCGTCCCCGTGGCAGTCCCCTGCCGGAAGGAGAACGATTTTCTCCCCCTCGAGGAAGACCTGCGTCGGGCCGTCACCCGCCGAACGAAGGCGCTCGTCGTCAACTCTCCCTGCAACCCTTCGGGGGCCGTCTTCGACAGGGCGACACTGGAGGGCATCGCCCGCGTCGCCCTGGAACAGGACCTGTGCGTTCTCTCCGACGAACTCTACGAGTCCTACGTTTTTCAGGGAAGTCACATCCCCTTCGCCACCCTGCCGGGCATGCGAGAGCGGACTCTCACCATCGGGGGATTCTCCAAATCCTACGCCATGTGCGGCTGGCGGATCGGCTATGCCATGGGACCGGAAAAACTCCTCAAACCCATGGACCTCCTCGCCATCGTGCAGACCCTTTCGGTGAACAGTATGGTGCAACGCGCCGCCGAATTCGCATTGAGCGAGGCTCAGGATGCGGAACATGCCATCGTCGATACCTACCGGCGACGAACCCGGTACGCCGCGTCCCTGGCGAGCGAACTGCCCGGCGTCGATGCCGCACCGCCCAGGGGAGCCTTCTACCTTTTCGCCGACATTTCCGGAACGGGAATGAACGGAGACGCCTTCGCGCTCCGTATGCTGGAGAAAGCCGGTGTCGCCCTCACCCCGGGCATCGCCTTCGGCGAGACATGCGGTGACTTCATCCGTATCGCCTGCACTGTGGACGAGAAAAAACTGGAGGAAGCCTTCTCGCGCATGGCAGCGGTTCTCCGCTCCTGATCGACGCGCCGGAGAGCCGGCTACTTCCCCTTCTTTCGCCGTGCACCGAACGAGAAGACGCCCAGCCACGCCTCCTCGGGAGAGAAGCGCGGCCAGAGATGTCCTGCATGCGACGCGGACACCCTCGTCGCAAGGAGTTCCGCCCGTGCCCACGCGCCACGCAAACATCGCTCCGGGGAAAATGCTCCTTTGCCCCATTGTGAAAAGGCAGGAACACAAGAGAGAGACTCCTTTCCCACACATGCGGGAAAATTGCACGAATTCGGAGGATCACGTATAATGTATGTTCGAAGTGATAGAGCCTCCGAGTCGACGTTCCTAACGGCCCAGGCCCACGGGTGTCGACCGATAGGGTTGTCGTGGAAACGCGACCGCCTCCCGTGCGGAAAGGAGGAAGCCTCCTATGGTGCCCGGTTCCCCGTGCAATTGTTGTTCGTGTTTCGAAGTCGTTTTTCCTGTGCTCGAGCGTATCGCCGGGTCAAGCAACCTCACCCGGGAGATTCGCCCATGAGAGGCCCGTTCGTGCCCCATTCTCTCGACGCAATCGTCGCCGAACAGGATTCCTCCCAGAGAAGCCTCTATGCCGATCTGGTTCGAGAGCAACCCGGCTATCGTCTTGTCGGAGAAGTCGGTTCCGGTGAAACGCTCCTCTCCTTTCTCGCCGACGAACCTCCGCAGCTGGTGGTGCTCGACTTCGCCCTTCCCGGCCTGGGAGGACTCGAGGGCTTCCGCAAGGCCCGCAGCGACTATCCCCGGCTGGATTGGGTGGTCCTTGTCCGTCCGGAAGAGCCCGATGCGATTCGCGGCGCAATCTGTCTGGGTGCTTTCGACTGCCTCATCCGCCCCTTTCTTTCCTCCCGTCTCCGGGCAGCCCTCTCGGCATACCGCACGTTCCATCGAGAACTGGTGACCCGCCGTACTCCCTGGCGGCAGGACGAACTGGATCACCTGGTAGGGCTGAAACGAGGCGCCATTCCTCCTGACTCGAGCGTGTTTCCCAAGGGAATTCAAAATCGCATCCTCGAGAAAGTCAAACGACTCCTCCGGGACGCCCCAGGGGGGCTCTCCGCCTCCGAAGCGGCGGAACATCTCGGCATGGGGCGCTCCACGACCCGGCGCTACCTCGAGTATCTCGCCGAGACATCCCAGGTGACCATCGATTTCGATGTAGCACCCGTGGGCAGGCCTTCGAAACGGTACGTGGCCCTCTCGGGAACAGCACAACGACATTGAAACACTGTCACCGCGCCATCCGAAACGCCGGAGAAACATACCATCCCTTTGCGACGGCACACGCCGCAGCAAAGGACAATTCAGAGACGTTCATTCGACTCGAAGGGAGCGGAGAGTGCCGATGAATCAGGCAATTCTCGAACAGATCATGAAAGACCTCGCCAAGGGAGTTCCGGGAGTTCTGTGCACCGTGGTCGACGTGGAGGGCTCCACACCGCGAAATGTGGGCGCCTCCATGTGGGTGCGCCCCGACGGAGGCATCTCCGGCACCGTGGGCGGAGGCGTCTTCGAACACCACACCATTCGAGAGGCATTGGCATTGCTGGATTCCGAAAGAGATCACGCCCTTTACAAGGAAGGGCTTCACTGCGATGGATCGGATCCGAACAGCGCCGCATGTGGCGGTGATATCTCCGTCTTTCTGGAAGTCGTCGGTCGGGAACGGGAGCTCGTGATCTTCGGCGCGGGACACGTGGGCAAAGCCCTTGCCCAGGCAGGACAGTTCGCTGGATTTCGTGTCTCCGTCTGGGACGAGCGGGAGGAATTCGCCAACGCCGAAAACATCCCCTGGGGCACCACCATCGCCTGCCCCCTGGAGGAAATTTTCGACAGAGGGCTGAAGCTGCACGGACGAAGTTTCGTCGTCATCGCCACCAGAGGACACGCCCTCGACTCGGAGGTGGTAAAGACCATCGAACACTGCGACGCCGCCTACGTGGGCATGATCGGCTCCATGCGCAAGATCGCCTTCGTCCGGAAACGCCTCCTCGACGAAGGAGTCTCGGAAGCACACCTGAACCGTATCTACCAACCCGTCGGCCTTCCCATCCGGGCGGAGACACCCGAAGAGATCGCCATCTCCGTGGTGGCGGAACTCATTGCGGTACTCCGCAAGGGAGATCTGTCCTCCCTCAGGAAGGGACTCAACGGAGGCAACACACCGACAACGCGGGAATGAACCGAGAGCGCGGAGTACCCCATGGAATCGACAAAGACTGTCGAAAACACCTGCCCTTTCTCGAAGAAAATGCGGAGTTGCATTCTTCTCTGTAATACGTATTATGAAAATTAGTTTCTCTCCATAAGGAAGGAGGAGAGCTGTATGTTTCATTCGGGTCCATACGTGCGACATCCGACTCCGTAACACATTCCGCTTTCTCCCGCCTTCGAAACCCGGATACACGTAAAAAATCGCCTGAGCGTCCTTCTTGAAAGGCGAATGTGGGGATTCGCCTCGCGGAAAGAGGGAAAGGCGTGTTTTTTTGCCTTGACTAGGGAATTTTTTCACGATATGGTGTATGCAGGGGATTGCAGGGCCGGTTCCGACATCTTTCCTTCGAAAGTGTCGGAGCAGTGGACGTATATCGTCGCAAGGGGCCCGGGCGGAAATCATCCACTCCCTATTGAAGAAAAAGGAGGCCATGCAATGTGCACATGCTCTGTCAAGGAGGATCCGCGCTTCACTGAACTTGCGGATTTCATCGCCTCACTTCCGGATCGGAAGGGCGAACTCATCACCGTCCTCCACAAGGCCCAGGGGATTTTCGGCTATCTCCCCCGGGAGGTTCAGGAATTCGTGGCGGAACACATGGAACTCTCCCTCGCGAAAGTCTACGGCGTCGTCAAGTTCTACTCCTTCTTCACCATGACGCCCAAGGGACGTTTTCCCATTTCTGTCTGCATGGGAACCGCCTGCTACGTCCGAGGCGCCGAGGATGTCGTGGCGGAACTGTCCAAGCAGTTGCATATTTCCGTCGGGGAAGTGACGGAGGATGGAAAGTTCTCCCTGGACACACTCCGCTGCGTGGGGGCCTGCGGTCTGGCTCCGGTGGTCATCGTGGGGGAAAAGGTGTACGGGCGGGTCGTGCCCAAGGACATCGAGGGCATACTCGCCGAGTACGCCCAAGCCTGATCCGGAGGTGAACATCATGTCGAAAATCCAATCCCTCGATGCGCTCAGAAAACTTCAGAAAGAACTCACCAGCGCCACGGACCTTCGCGAAAAAGGGCAGAACATCGAACGGCTCGTGCAGGTGAAGGTCAGCATGTCCACCTGCGGCATCGCCTCCGGAGCACGGGAGACGCTTGCGGAGTTCATGCGCCTTGCGAAAGAGCGGGGACTGACGGAGATCGTCTTCACCCAGACGGGATGTATGGGCTACTGTCACTCGGAACCCACCGTGGAGATCACGCGCCCGGGAGAAGAGCCCGTCGTCTACGGCAATGTCAAGGGTGACCGTATCCGGGAAATCCTCGACAGCTACATTCTCCGCGGCGAAATGGTGGACGGAATCATTCCCACAGCCTACCGGACCATCCACGAATGAGTCGGGCGGACGCGAAAGGAGAACCACAACCCATGCCGGAAATCAAAATGCACCTCCTGGTCTGCTGCGGTACCGGCTGCATCTCCTCCCAGAGCGACCGGATCGTGGAGAGCCTGAAGACCGCGCTGAAAAACCGTAATCTGCAGGACGAGGTGAAGGTGGTCCTGTCGGGATGCTTCGGCTTTTGTGAAAAAGGCCCCATCGTCAAGGTGGCACCGGACAACACCTTCTACGTCCAGGTCTGCCCCGAAGACGCTCAGGAAATCGTGGACGAGCATGTTCTCAAGGGACGCAAGGTTCAGCGCCTGCTCTACGTGGATCCCAAGACGGAAGAGCATATCGCCGACTCCAAGCACATGGGCTTCTACAAGAAACAGATGCGCATCGCCCTGCGAAACTGCGGCTTCATCGACCCGGAGAACATCAACGAATACATCGCCCAGGGAGGCTACCAGGCCCTCGGCAAAGCTCTCTCGGAGATGACGCCCAAGGACGTCGTGGAAGAGATGAAAAAATCCGGCCTCCGCGGCCGGGGCGGCGGCGGCTTTCCCACGGGACTCAAGTGGGATTTCGCGGCGAAACAGCAGGCGGGGACGAAGTACGTCATCTGCAATGCCGACGAGGG
>DIMS01000028.1 GCA_002425685.1 Synergistaceae bacterium UBA5560
GCCCACGCGCTCTCCTCCGGTGCCCCAGCGTTCCCGGAACCAGCGGTGCAGCTCCTCCGCCATGAAGAGAAGCCGGGGGTCCTTCTGCTCCAACGATGAACCCTTTCCGGCATAGAAGCCGAGGAGGCAGCAGGCGCCGCTCAGGGCGCCACACGTCCCCCAGGGGACGTATCCGCCCTTGCAGAGACCCCCCAGAGAGGCGACCAGGTCCGGATTCTCCCGCCCCGTATAGGCCAGCCCGGCAAGGATCATGATCTGAGAACAGCAGTATCCCTCCCGTGCCCATTCCATCATTGCAGTGTGAAGATCGTCCATGCTCTCCCTCCTCGATCCCTGTGTGCGAATGTTTCCGGTCGGTCTGTCCGGAGACGGATTTTTCCGTTCAGCGTACTCGTTCCGGTGTGTCCGGCGAGACGCACTCCCGTTGCTCCGCGTTGCCGACACCGGAAGCGTTCTCTCGTCGGCACACCCAGAGACCGTAGCCAAGGGAGCGGCAGGGTGGACGCGGCGGCTCCAGGATGCCCTCCCAGACGAGCCGGGCCGTGCATTCCCGGAGCAGTGCGGAGTGATCCTCGAAAAGCAGAAGCGCGAATCCGTGCTCCGAAAGGGCTGTTTCCAGCTCTTTCCGGGAACGGGCTCCCTGTGCGCAGGACTCCCCTCCTCCACCGCAGGGTTCACCGCGGCGGCGGAAGAGGTCTGTCACGCCGAGCTTGCCGCCGTGTCTCAGGACGCGGGCGATTTCCCCGAGGACGGGAAAGAGCGATTCCTGCAGGGAAAGAACACATTCGCAGACCACACCCTCGAATATTCCCTCCCCGAAGGGAATGCGGCGGAGATCCCCCTTCATAACCGGACCCTTCGCCGCGGCCCGGCAAAGAAGATCCGAGGATCTGTCCAGCCCCACGGCGCGGACGCCCTGCTCCTGGAGCAGTTCAAGTGTCGCTCCCCCGCCGCACCCCGCGTCGAGAACGGCCGTGCCGGAAGAAAATCCGCACAGGTCGAGCAACCGGAGGGACAGTGCCCTTCCGCCGGGATGCAGGGCCTCTCCCATGACGGTACGCCACAGGGGGTGTTCGTAGGGAAGCGGCACTACTTGTCCTCCAGGATTTTCTCCACTTCGAGCATCTTGCCCAGGGCAAGGGCTTCGGGAACGAGGACGAGTCCGCAGACGGTGCAGGCGGGCAGTTCCACCTCGAAGCGACTGCCGAGATAACGGGCGGCCACCTTCCGGGGTTCGAGTTCGCCGCCGCAACCGCACCGCCAACCTGTCCCGTCCTTGAAACTGAGTCCCGTCTCGCCGCTCATGACAAAACCTCCACAGTCATGCGATGGCCCCATGCGTTGACGATCCGAAAGGAAGCCCCTTCGTTCCGGTATTCCACCCAGAAGGTGACGTTGCCGATGCGCGAGGTCGCCAATGTTCTTCCCTCCGGTGAAACGAGAAGGCGGGCCGAATTGGAGGCCTCCCAAAGAGTTCGCCGGAGATCGCTGTCGAGGATGTGGCGTTCTTCAAGGCGTCGCCGTATGTCGGGAGACACGATGAGATCCAGATCTTCCCAAGGGTCCGGCGGAAGATCGCAGGTTCCGAGAAGTCGTCGCCGCAACTGTTCCCGGTTGGCCTGTCTCGCGGAAAAACCCACTGCCTCGTAAGGTGCCGCGGGAGGAAAGAAGAGGTCCAGGAGGTGTGCCACCGGTTTGCCCGAGTCGGAGAGACTTTCCCGGCACATGGCGCAGTAGGCGAGAAAATCCTTGTCGCTTTCTCCGAGCCGCCGTCGTACCCCTTTTTCCGCCAGATCGGGATCCACAAGGGACTGGAGACCGCCGTAGCCGCAGCAGCGCGTGGTCTCGCCCGTCATGGACAGCTCCTCGAAGGGCTGTCCCAGTGCCCGGAGAATGTCCCGAACGGCAGTGCGCCAGGCCGGAAGGGAGCGGGTCGTACAGGGATCGTGGAGCGCGAGCGGGTCCGGCAGGGGGTGTCCTGGAGGCAGTCCCTTTTCGCGGAGCACTTCCCAGAGGGAAAGAAGAGATGTTTCCGGAAGCAGGCGACGAAAAACGTCGCCGCAGGAGGAACAGGCAAGGATCAGCGGGGGATTTCCGAGGGAAGCCAGGGTTTTCCGCAGAGTGTCGAGAACCTTCTGGAGCATGTCCCTTCGTCCTGCCCACCAGGCCGGAGCGCCGCAGCACCCCAGGAGGACTCCAAGGGTTCCGGAAAAGCGTTCGTCCAAAAAGGAGACAAGTGCCTCGGTCTGTTCTGGCATGGTGCCCGCGAGCTGGCATCCCGGAAAGAAAAGGGCCTTCGTTGCCGTGCGGCCCGGGCGAAATCCCGCGGCCCGCGGGCCGTTCGCCTGCTCCATGTCCAGCAGGGCGAACTCGTGGGCCGAGGGAGGCATGAGGCCGCGCTCCACGAGTTCCTCCCGGGCGGCGCGGCAGAGGTCCGCCATGGAGAAGTCGTTGGGGCAGAGCGTTTCGCAGAGGCCGCAGAGCGCGCAGGAATTGATCATTCTGTTCGCCTGGTGGTATCCCTGGACGACGGCGAAGTTGTTGTAGATTTCTCTGGCGTACGCCCTGGGATAGCGCTTGTAGGTCTCCAGAAAAACGCACTCCCCCACGCAGTGACGGCACTCGCACTGAAGACAGCGCCGGGCTTCTTCCGCGGGGTCGCGCCTCGGGGAGATCGATTCCACATCGCGGAGCGGCGTGTGGAGTCGCGTCGCGTCGGAGAGTTCCTTCTCTCTGCCCGAGGAGAGGGAAGCCCCCTGGAGAAACCGGTCCAGGGAGTTCGCTGCGCGCTTTCCATCAGCCGCCTCCCAGGCGGGAGACGGCGATCCGTTCCGGAGAAAACCTCCGGCGAACAGTCCTCCGGTGGCCGTCTCATAGGTAGTGGAATCCACTGTCCCGACGGTGGCGAGATGCGCCATGGCAGGATCGTCCATGCCCAGGTAGGCCGCCTCGCCCTCCCGGAGGGCCGGGAGAGAGAGGGATTCCCCACCTGTGCGGGTCACGCCGAGCTTCTGCAGAAACGCCCATGTCTCGGCGAGGATGTTGTGCGGAAGGATTTCCTCGGGGAGGGCGAGAAGGCGCCCTCCCGGCAGTTTTCCCGTGAATTCCAGAAGAACCCGATACCCCTTCTTGGCCAGCTCACAGGCGCAGACCAACGAGGAAAGGCCGCCTCCGAGCACGGTGATGGTTTTGCCTCTGGGAGGAAGGCGCAGGGGTGGGGCGGCAGGGCTTGTCCTTTCGAGACAGGCCTGTTCCAGCCGGCCGAGCTCCACTGCTCCCCCCGTTTCGGTTCTAATACAGGCGTTTTGGCAGGGATGGTCGCAGATCCGCCCCAGAATGTCCGGTAAGGACATGGTCTTTGCCAGGATCTTTCGGGCTTCGCCGAAACGCTCCTGCGCCATGGCGGCACAGAAAGACCGTGCGTCCACCTTGAGGGGGCAGGCGGCCTGACAGTAAGGGGGTTCTTCCTGAATACAGCGATGCTCCAGATCTCTGAGCAGATTCTGTTCCATGGATCGCCTCCAGAGGAAAAGACGTTTCCGACGGTTCGTTTCCCCTGTGAAGGGCGGCGAACCGTCGGAGAACGCGGAACAAAGGTGCGGGTCCGAAACGTCGTGGTTCCGCGACAAACCGGCTCCAGTCCTGAATTTCCGATTTTCCGGAAGAGGTGTTCCCCCGCTCTTTCGTTCAGAGGCGGAACGGGGGAACGGAGGAGAATTTGCCTAGACGTGCTCTCCCTTCAGTCCTGCGAGAATCTTTTCCGGAAGTGCGGGAAGCCGATGGACCCTTACGCCGCAGGCGTTGTAAATGGCATTGCCGATAGCGGCGTGGGGGCTCGAGAGAGGAAGCTCTCCCACTCCTGCCGCGCCGAAGGGGCCGAACTCGCGCGGATAGTTCTCGAAGTAGACGATCTCGATGTTGTCCGGAATGTCCTTGGCGTAGGGGAAGCCGGCGCCCGGGAGCGTGGAGTGTTTCTTGATGTCCTCGAAATCCTCGGAAAGAGCGAGGCCGATTCCCTGGGCGATGCCGCCGTAGATCTGCCCGTCCGTGACGAGCCGGTTGTTCACCTTGCCGATGTCCGCCATGAGGGTCATCTTGTCCACGGTGACCTTTCCGGTCTCGGTGTTCACCGATACCTCGGCGAGGAAGACTCCGTACATGTAGACCACGAAAGGTTTTCCCTGCCCCTTTTCGTTGCAGGCCACGCCGGGAACGGTAAATTTCCCTACGTATTTCACGGGTTTTCCCGCTTCGGTGGCTTCCGCGTAGGTCATGCAGGTGCCGTCAGCCTTACGGAGTCCCGCCACCATTTCCGTGCAGGCCACGCGGATTGCGCCCCCCGTGAGAACCTGCTGACGTGAGCCGCCGGAGGGACCTGAATTGGGCGTTTTCGACGTGTCGGGCCAGGTGAAACGCAGCCGGTCCGGGGTGATGCCCAAGGGACGCAGTGCCTCGTGAGCGGTGCCGATGGCGCCCATGTCCGCCCCCTGACCGTGATCCTCCCAGGCGGTGACGATAGTGACGGAGTCGTCGGGGTTGAGCACCGCCCAGGCCTCGGAGCTGTCCGGTCCGTCAAGGCCGCAGCCGTAGCAGGCCATGGCGAGACCGATGCCCTTCTTGACCGTGCCGGTGGATTCCTTCTTTGTCTTTTCCTTCGCCGCCTCGTATCGAGGTTTCAGTGCCTCGAGCATTTCTGGATAACTGAAGACCTCCGGTTCCTGACCGCTGGGATTCGTCGCACCGGGGCGGTAGCAATTCTTGAACCGAATCTCCCAGGGGTCCGTGCCGAGCTTTTCCGCCAGTTCATCCATAAGAAGTTCCGACGAGTAGAGGGATTGGGGGGAGCCGTAGGCACGGAAGGCGGAGCCCCATGCGTGGTTCGTGCACACCGTGCGCCCTGTTCCTTTGATGTTGGGAATATCGTAGCCCGCACCCATGAACTGGGCGCCCCGAAGGGTGAGCAGGTCGCCGAACTCGGAATAGGGACCGTGGTCCACGTTGTAGTCCGTCTCCATGGCGAGGAGTCGGCCCTCATTGTCGGCGGCGTACTTGATGTTCACGAAGAAGGGCGAGCGCTTCCCCGTGTAGGTCATGTGCTGGAAGTAGGTGTACCGAAGGAAGCAGGGTTTTCCCGTGGCGAGGGTGGCTGCGCCGACTAGGGCTTCCATGGTCGGGCTGAACTTGTAGCCGAAGGTGCCCCCCATGGGGTTTGACACGAGGGCGATCTTGTCGGGTTCCACGCCGAGCCCGGGGGCGATCATGTAGAGGTGCAGATGGGCGCCGATGGTCTTGGAGTGGATCTTGAGAATTCCGTCGTCCGTCATGTAGGCGAAGCCCACGTCGGGCTCGATGGTCATGTGGGGTTGTCTTCCCACGTAGAAATCGTCCTCCACGGTGACGGCGGCCTTTTCGAAGATAGGTCCCGTGGGGTCACCCTTCTCCAGGTTCTGAATGTAGTAGATGTTGGGCGTGCCTGGATGGATTTCCAGGGCGTCCTCCGCCATGGCTGCGGGAGCGCTCATATAGGCGGGAAGGACCTCCAGGTCCACCTTGACCTTCTCCGCCGCCGCGCAGGCGTTCTCGTAGGTGTCGGCGCAGACGATGGCGATGGCGTCGCCGAACTGGAAGATCTTCTCGTCGCAGAGAATGGGCCGGTCCCAGCCGTCTCCCTTATTGGTCGGGAACGTGATGAGTCCCGTGATGCGGTTCTTCCCCTTCACGTCCTTGTGGGTGACCACTTTACGGACGCCGGGCATCTTCTCCGCCTCGGACGTGTCGATGCCCCGGATGTTCGCGTGGCTCACCGTGGCCTGTACGAGCGCGAGCTGCAACGTTTCCTCAGGAAGCTTCAATCCGAGGTCCGCGCCGTAATCGAGCGTTCCCGTGACCTTGGCCACCGCAGTAGGACGGGGATAGGTGCCGCCCCAGATGCGGCCGTTCTCGGGGAGGCGGTATTCCAGCTCGCTCTCGCTCATTTCGCCGCGAAGTACCTTTGCCGCGGCCATCACGGCATCGACGATGGGGATGTACCCCGTGCAGCGACAGGCGTTCCGGTTCACATGGAACCATTCCCGGACCTCTTCCCGGGTCGGCTTGGGATTTTGGTCGAGAAGAGCCTTTGCGGAGACGATGAAACCGGGCGTGCAGAAGCCGCACTGGGATGCGCCGAACTTGATCCAGGCCTTCTGGAGAGGATGCAGCTTTTCCGGTGTGCCGATGCCCTCGACGGTGTTCACGCAATCCCCGTCGGCGATCCTGTTGGCCTTGAACACGCAGGAACGAACCAGTTTCCCATTGAGGATGACATTACAGGAACCGCAATGTCCCGTTCCGCATCCCACTTTGGTTCCCGTGAGGCCGAGCTGTTCCCGCAATACCTTCGCCAGGGTGTCCTCCCCATCGACGATGACATTGCGCTCCACGCCGTTGACGAAGAAACGTTTCTGAAGCATCGTTCCTTAACCCCCCTTGTACTCTCTTTTGTGCATCCTGTAATTTCCATCCCTGCCCGCTCGTACGCTCTCATTCTGCTTCATGGGGTGGGCGGAGAAGAACCGCTGCATCCCCCATCTCTATTACCCCTGTTGCCCCGGTGACACGTTCTTCCTTCACCACCTCCAAAGAAAAAGGGACTGCCCGTGCGCAAAGACGGCAGTCCCCAAAGAGGAACATTCTTCTCCGCCTTCCTTGCCAAACACGGGAGGCGTGTCCGTTTCCAGACACACCCTGACGGCTGCATGCCATGAGATCGCTCTTGTAGGCACGGCAGCTCGGAAGGTCTATTTTTCGATTGTGATACCGAGCGAAAGGGCCCGCTTACGTCCCTTTCAGTCTGATCCTCCGAAAGAGAGAGGGAGGAGCCCCCACCCTTTCCGGGGATTCAGCGGTCGGCTTACTTGAGAAGAACCGCTGCTCCTGCGTCAGCGCAGCGTTCGTCCTCATCGATGGTGCCACCGCTGACGCCGATGGCGCCGACGATGACCCCGTCCTTGTTCTTCAGCGGAACGCCACCGGCGAAGAGGATGACGCCGTTGTTGGACACTTCGATGCCGTAAAGAGGACCATCGGGGAGGGATGCGGCGCCGAGCTGGCGGGTGGTCATGTTGAAGAAGCGAGCGGTCTTCGCCTTTTTGATGGAAATATCCACGCTGCCGATGAACGCACCGTCCTGGCGGGCGAAGGCTTTCAAATTGGCCCCCGCATCCACTACGGCGATGTTCATGGGCACTCCCTGGGCGACTGCGTCGGCCAGGGCGGCCTCAAGGACCATCTGGGCCTGCTTCAGGGTGAGATCTCCGGGAAGCTGAAGCTTGGAAACATCCGCTGCCATCGTTGTTCTCCTCCTTTGTGAATGGAAAAACTCATGGAATTTCAAATATTTTCCTGTGAATGAAGAATTCTGTCAAGCGATTTTGAGAAGCGACGGTTTTCTTTTGAAGATGTATATTGTGCACGAAATCAAAGGATGGCAAGATATTGATGCAAAACGTCAATGTATAATCTAATAAAAAGAATTTTTCGAGATTTTTATCCCGAAAAAAGAATAAAACTGGACAAAAGCGGACAAAAGAGCTCCCGTCTCGAAGAATCCTTTGAGCAACGCCTTGGAGTGGGTGCCCTTTTCGAATCCTGAAGAAGGATGCGTTGTTTGAGCGGAAAGAAGTTGTGTGCGTCAAGCCTGCGCAAAAAGGTTTTCATGGTGTTCGGCAGCCGTCTGCGGCGATGAGCCACACCTTTCCAGGAGTGCCTTTTTGTGTTCGACCAACAGGTCTGTGTTGAGGAGCGGATATGGATTCCTGCGCACTCCTCTGCGGAGGAAGAGGGGTTTATAGACGAACCCGTTCCGGGCACGCGCATGAAGACGTGGCGTACCCGGAGCGGGAGGAGATCACCCCAGAAAGGGGCGTCTCCAGTTTGTGGCGGGAACAGTGGTCTCCTTGATGTTCCGGGGTGAGAGCCATCGGGTGAGATTGTTCCAGAATCCCGCCTTGTCGTTCGTCCCGGAATGACGGGATCCTCCGAAGGGCTGACGCCCCACCACGGCTCCCGTGGGCTTGTCGTTGATGTAGAAATTGCCTGCGGCGTGCCGGAGGAGACACTCCGCCGTGGCGATGGCGGCGCGGTCCCCGGCGAAAACAGCCCCCGTGAGAGCGTATTCCGTGGTGGCGTCGCAGAGGTGGAGCGTCTCCTCGTAGGCGTTGTCGGGGTACACGTAGACGGTGATCACGGGGCCGAAGATCTCCTCGGTCATGAGCTTCCCTCGTGGATTGGACGTGCGGATCACCGTGGGTTCCACAAACCATCCCTTCCGGTCGTCGCAGCCGCCTCCCAGGAGAAGCGTGTATTCCTCGGGATGGTTCCGGGCGTAGTCGAGATAGCCCTTGATCTTGCGGAAGGCCTCCTCGTCGATGACGGCTCCCATGGTATTGCCCAGGTCCTCCACGGGGCCCATGGAGATGAGGGGAACCTCTCTCCGGAGGTACTCCTCCACGTTGCCCCAGAGGCTCTCGGGAATATAGGCCCGGGAAGCGGCGGAACATTTCTGTCCCTGCAGTTCGAATCCGCCGCGCAGAAGATTCGCTCCCAGGGCGATGGGGTCCGCCGACGCGTGGGCGAAGATGAAATCCTTTCCTCCCGTCTCCCCCACCACGCGGGGAAAGGAGCGATAGTGTTCGACGGAGGAGCCGATGGTCTGCCACAGCGTGAGAAAGGTTGCATAGCTTCCGGTGAAATGGAGGCCGCTCAGGAGAGGGTGGTGCAGGACCGTGGCTCCGTCGGCGCTGGAGAAGGGAACGTAGTTCACCACTCCCGGTGGCAGTCCCGCCTCAAGGAGGAGCTCCATAATGAGGTAGTTCGCGTAAAGAACGCTCTTCGCAGGTTTCCAGAGGACGACGTTGCCGCACATGGCGGGGGCTGTCGGCAAATTTCCCGCGATGGAGTAGAAGTTGAAGGGGGTGACGGCGACGATAAATCCTTCAAGGGGGCGCCAGTCGAAGCGGTTGATCTCCCCCTGTCCTTGAAGGGGCTGCTCCTGATAGATCTCGTGGAGGTAGAAGACGTTGAAACGCCAGAAATCCACGAGTTCCGCGAGATCGATCTCCGCCTCGAAGGGTGTTTTGGAGAGATTGGTCATGATGGCTGCGATGTGCTCGGTGCGCCGCACCGTGGCGAGCATGTCCGCGGCACGTTGAAAGACCGCCGCTCGTTGATACCATGGTGTGGTGGACCAGTCCTTCCATGCCTTGAGGGCGTTCTCCACGGCGGCCTCGAGTTCGCTCGGCCCTGCGAGATGCGCGTTCCCCAGGAGACGTGTCGCATCGTGGGGAACGCGAAGCGGGATCGTTTTCCCGGTGTACACTTTTTCCCCACCGATGAGACAAGGCAATTCCAGGGGGGTTTTCCTCACTCGTTCCAGTTCCGCGAGCAGGCGTTCCCGCTCGGGGGAACCAGGGCCATAGGTCACAAGAGCATCCGCGTCATTTTTGGGACGATCCATTTTCCACATGGAACCCTTCCTCCTTTATGCACAGATTCCACCAGGGGTGTGGATATGTGGATAAGAAATGTGGATATCTATGGAGAAAAGAGCCTTCGAGAGGCTGTCGTTACCGAATTGTCACGCCCAGCGATGTCTGTGGAAAAAGAAGCCGAAAGAAGAACGTATCGTCGTATTGCCTCTTTGCAGAGGTGTATTTTCGGGAAAAGAATCCCGGAAATGCATCGATTTCATGGGCCGAAAGTCACGATCTGAGTGGGATCTCTGAGGATGATTTCCGCTCCTTCTCTTCCTGTTTGGACCTTTCCCACCAAGACTAATTTGCCCGATGCAAGTGCGTCCAGAGAGGGGAGGTGCGGTCTGTCGCTTTCGTAGACTACTATTGTCGTGTGCCCTTTCTTTTCGAAGAGAAGATTGCGCGTTCCCTTTTTTTCCATCCTTGCCGTGTGAAATTCCACCGTGACGAAACAGCCTGCGAGAGTGGGCAGCTCCGCCCAGATCTGTTCTCCCGTGAAATGTCGCTCCGCGGCGGCGTTCCAGAGACCGCGCCGTTGTTCCCGAGCCTCTCGAAAGGCGTCACGAATACGATCCACATAACGGACATTGGGTGGCAGAGTGAACGGCATGGCCACTCCTCGCCGAACGAGTTCCTCGTTCACGAGCACCTCGCCGCCAGGCCCTTCGGTCCACACATAGGCGAGGAGGCGATTGTAACGGTCCCGGCGTTCCACGTCCTCTTCCAGCCGAACTTTTTTCCCCAGAACAAGATTTTTGTTCTCCAGCGCGGCGATCCTTCCGAGTTCCTCTTCTCCACGGGTGGGATGGTGCAGCTCCGGCGTGTCGATGAGAAGGTAACGAACTTTCTCGCTTTTTCCGTCCTCGGTGGTGACGACAATGGTGTCTCCGTCGATGACCTGCGTAACACGACCGAGAGAGGCATCTCCCCTGCCGAAAAAATGAACGATCGCGACGAGAAGTGCGAGGAGGAGGGCTGACAGCGGTTTCACCCGGAAGTAGTTTTTCGGAATGCGGGGAAAAGCGGAGGTACGCCTCAAGATTGACCTTCCTCTCCCGGGGCAAGGCTTGCCTGGCTCTTTATCACCGCCCGTTCCTTCTCTGTCTGAGAAACGCGAGGATCCTTTCCGTGTTCCGGAGGAAAGGGAAGGAGCGTCGGGGAGGATGCGGGAAGAAGAGAATGAACACGCCAGAAGATGGAAGGGCAGGACAAGGGATTTCCTCCTGCTTCGATATATGTGAGAATGGAGGTAAAGTCCCTTTCGGACCAGGCGGGGAGGAGAAGGTGTGTGATACCCGCCTCCTCCAGCACTTCCGGCGACCAGGGAATTCCAGGACCCTGAAGAATGCATCCTTCCATGGTCTTGAACGTGGACATGAGGGAGAGGATCTGTCTGTCCCGAAGTGCTTCGGCGCTGATCCACGCCCAGGAGCACGATCCGGCGAGGTGCGCACCGGACCAGGAGGGAAAAACGTCGGGAGCGGAGCGAAGGTCGTCGAAGATCGTCAGGCTCCACCCCCACTCTCGAAGAAGCGGAACCAGTTCCGCGTCATAACCGAGGAGTGCCACTTTTTCCCCTCGCGGAAGGGATCGGAGTGTCTCGAGGGGGAAACCTTCTTCCGGCGGGGGAAGCAGCGCCGCCGCCGCCGCAGATGCGGCGGCGAACTCCTGAGGAAAGGGAGAGACGAGCAGTTCCGCCAATCCACGGGCGCTCTGGCGAAGAAGGTTCTCCGTATGGGAGTGAACGCTGCGGAGCACTTCGTGACCGGGCAGTGGCACGGTGCCGATGCCGCATCGTCCATCCCGAAGGAGCACGCAACTTCCGTGCCACCCGAGGACGAGCCGTTCCACGACGCCGTCGGGAATGCTGCGGATGTGATCGAGAATCTTCTCGTACAGTCGCATGAGGTCCTCCCTCTCGTGCATGGGATTTTCGGGCTGAATGTGCCCTCGCATCATTCCATGGTTCCTATGGTATCGTATTTCTCGAAAAAGACACGAGTGAAACCTTGAAGACGTTCTGAACAAATCCCTTCACGCCTTCCGTGCATGTCGCTCTCTTGAAGGACGCAGGAGGAAAGTTGTCGTGGCGATGGTTTTGCCCGACAAATTCCGAAATGGGCGCAATGGTGGCACACGCGGCGGCACGTGCTCCGAGGTTCTTGAAACGAGGAAAAGAAGAACATACCGGGGCAATTGGCTTGAAAACATGAAAATTCGACAGAATACGGGAGGACATGCCTCTTTTTTCGAGGGAGTTTGCATCCTGTGGATGAAGAAAAAACGAAAGGAGTTCCGAGCATGATCGTGTTGGATGAGAAACAGGAAGCTTTGTTGCGCCGCTATGTCTCCCTTCTTGTGGAGGCAAACTCCCGAGCCCGGTTGATTGGTCCTTCCGATCCGGAGGTCATCTGGTCGGAACATATCCTGGACTGCCTTGCCACGATAGACATCCTTCCCTCGCAGAAAGGCACGGTCCTTGATCTTGGCTCGGGGGGCGGATTGCCGGGAATGATTTGGGCCGTATGTCGCCCGGAACTTCAGATCGTGCTCTGTGACAGCATCCGGAAAAAGGCGGAGCTGTTGCGTTCCATGGCGGCATCCCTCGGCCTGGAGAATGTACGGGTCGAGGCGATCCGCTCGGAAGAACTGGCTTCGCGGGAGCGCGAAACGTTCCTTCTTGTCGGTGCGAGAGCGTTGAGCCATCTCGGAACGGTTGCCGAATTGTGCGCTCCTCTTGTGCGGAAAGGTGGTGTCATTCTCGCAATGAAGGGACCGGGTGTCGAGGCGGAGCTGGCGGAGATCCGAAAGCCCTGGTCCTTTCTCGGTCTGTCATCTCCGGAGAGGACGTCCTATGAACTGAACGGCAAATCACGGTATCTCGTCCTGCTGCACAAGAACGCGGCATGTCCTTCCGTCATTCCACGAAGACCCGGAATGGCGGAGAAGCATCCCTGGTGGAGGTGAATGATTCGTGCGAGTTTTCGCGGTAGCCAATCAAAAGGGAGGCGTCGGCAAGACTACCTGTTGCATCAATCTCGCCGCAGCATTGGGCACATTGGGCGTTGAAACACTGGTTCTCGACATGGATCCTCAGGGCAACTGCACGAGTGGATTGGGCATTGAAAGAAAGAACCTCTCGAAGAGCATCTATCATGTTCTCGTCGAAGGTGCGAGTATGGAGGAAGTTCTCGTTCCCACCGCATGGAAAGGAGTTCATCTTGTTCCCGCAACACTCGATCTGGCCGGAGCGGAGGTCGAACTGGCGGGAGCAATGAGCCGGGAAAATCGTCTGCGACGTCAGCTCCATTGTTCTCATTCCTACGATCTTGTGCTTATCGACTGCCCACCTTCTCTTGGGTTGCTTACGGTGAACGCCCTCGTGGCGGCGGAGAAAATCCTTGTTCCTATCCAATGCGAGTATTTTGCCCTTGAAGGAGTCGGCCAGCTTACCCGCACCGTTCGGCTCATTCAGGGATATTTGAACGAGGCGCTCGTGCTCGGCGGTGTAGTGCTCACCATGTTCGACGGGAGAACGCGCCTCGCAAAGGAGGTCGCCGAGGAGGTACGGCGTCAGTTCGGCTCGGATGTCTTCGAAACCATCATTCCAAGAAACGTTCGTCTCTCCGAGGCCCCGAGCTTTGGACAGCCCATTTCCTATTACGACCCTGCAAGTGCGGGAGCCGACGCCTACGACGCACTGGCGAAGGAGGTGCAGGCGCGATGGTTCGCGGAAAAGTGCTAGGAAAGGGGCTGGAAGCGCTTCTTCCCGAGCCTGAGGGAGGAGAACAGCAGAAACACTCCAGGCGCATCCACCTTGCCGACCTCGTCCCGAATCCCGAGCAGCCGAGACGTGCGATGGATCCTGATGCGTTGCAGTCCCTTGCCGAATCCATCCGGGAACACGGAATCGTACAACCCCTTCTCGTTCGGGAATCCCCCTCCGGGGGATACCAAATCGTGGCAGGTGAACGACGCTGGCGTGCGGCGCGCATGGTTGGCCTCGAAGATGTTCCCGTACATATTTTGAGCCTGAACGATGGAGAAGCCCTTGAGGTTGCGCTGGTAGAAAACATTCAACGAGAGGATCTTTCCCCTCTTGATGTTGCCGATGCTCTTGCGACCCTCATCGACAAATGCGGCCTGACTCAGGAAGAAGCAGCCACACGGATAGGCTGGAGCAGAAGCGCGGTGACGAACAAACTACGGCTGCTTCATCTTCCCGAAGACGTGCGACATCTGCTCCGGGATGGGTCTCTCTCGGAAGGGCACGCGAGAGTTTTGCTTGCGTTTCCTCCGGAGACGATGTTTTCCACGGCACAGAAAGTTGTCGCACAGGGCATGTCTGTTCGAGAACTCGAGCATTTGGCCCAACGAACGAGCATGCCTAGAGAGGAAAAAAACCCGAAGAAAGAGATGGTTTTTTGGGAGGCGACGCAACGACTGGAGGATCGATTCGGGACGAAAATCAAGATATCGGGAAGAGGCTCTCGGATGCAACTAAAACTGGAAGGGCTCGACAAAGGCCAAGTGGTAGCCTTGTTGGAAATCCTGGAGGAGCGCGGAACGCAATTATTTCCCGGGAAATAGTGTTTCCTCGTAGGGGTGAGATGCGCAACGCGCCATTCTTCTCTTTAGAGGAGGGCGGCGTGTTGCGCATCTCAGGAAAACGATGTCTGCCACGACGCCTCCTTTTCAAGTTGCACATACAGTACGGTACGGGAAAGGAATCTTTTGTGGAGAATGTCTTTAAACGAGAGGCATAGAGCACTACGCCATTGAAGTCGTCCATGAACCTGTAGCGAGAGAAGCTCTTTTTTCAAGGCTGCTCTGTATGAAGAGGAGGGGAAGTAGTGTGTCTGGACACGTTTTTGTTTGCCGTGAAAAATATAGAGGGAACCGTTTCTGACGGAAAGGCGAGCGGATATTGTGACGCCTATGCAGTCTCCTTTTTCGATGTGTAAAAGAGAACTCTCTTACTATAGGTGAACGTGATCACAATCCCTTTGCAGTTCTCTACGTCGTGGTTGTGTCGGTTTGAAATGTACCGCATTGTCGACCGGTTGTTCTGTGCATGCAAATGAATCAAAAGGAACTTTTTTGTACTATGCGAAAGCGAAGAAACGGAAGAGCGCTTTGCTGAAGGGCAAGATCAAGGGAAGTATGTGAAAAGGATCAGGAGGTGTACGCGGGTAAGGCAATGGAGTTCTCCTTCGAGAGAAAAGAATGTTTCACGTGAAACACCAGTGCACTCCTCCCCGTCTCTGCCTGATCCGGGGTGATTTTCAACGGAAATAAAGGGGCTTCCAATCGAGAGCGATGTTTTTTTCCGTTTACCTCTGGTGAGGGGCGTCGTTCATGTGCAAGTTTCCTTCGTCTTTCGCGGCTGTTTTGGTGTCTCTCCCTCGACAGAGGACGGTGTGTACCGTAGACCTCTCTGCTTTTTCTCGGAGATTATTCCTTAGTCCTTGTTGCGTTTGGAACGTATAGCTGCACTTCCAAAGACTTCTCCCGCTGCTTTTGTTGCGGTTGGTTGTAGCACAGCTCCAGAATGATAATGCGCCTTCTGGAATTCCCGGTGTTGCCGAAGGGGATGTTTCACGTGAAACATCCCCTTCGGGCGAGTGTCCAGCCAGGCTGCTCTTGAACATCTTTGTCCGGTCCTTCTTTTGTTTGCGCCTGACAATGAAGGAAAATGTTGCACGGGGAGGGACGACAGGCTTGCGAGCGCGTCGAAAAAATGACGGGCAATCTAAGGCGAAAAGAAAGATCGCGAAAAGCGGAGCAAGGGAAGCGTTGTTGTGTTTCTTGTACGAGCTGCGATGAGGTTCTTTATGGTATGCTTTGAAGAGAAGATAAAAGACATTCCCTTCCGTTACTATCGGGACCTGGACAAGAGAACCTTTTGAGGAAGGGACTGCAAGTGAATAAAGTGGTCTGTGGCCATCCGGCGAGGTTGTTGTGTGGTGTCTCCTGTCAACGAGTTTCTGTCCCGCGGGAAGGATTTGCGGAGCGTGAGCCGAGAGGATGCGCGGATTTGGTCGTGCGTTCCTCAACAAGCGACCATGAAAGTGTCTTGGACTCGGATAGCGCATTCCGGCGGAGATCTATTGAGAGTTGCCTCTATCATTGTCGCGTGTGAAGGGGTTGTCAATCTAGACGTTTTCCTTTCCCGGAGAGCGGTTTTTTGAAAAGAAAATGCGACTCGAATTTCTTCGGCGTTCTCCAAAAAGAGCGACGGCGGACGGAATGGATAAGGAGATGTGTTCATGCAAAGACTCTTTGCTCCGTGGAGGATGTCCTACATTGGTTCGATTCCTCCGAGTGGTTGTATCTTCTGCGATTTCCCCGCCCGCAGGGATGATCACGCGACTTTCATTCTTCATCGTGGAGAGACGTGTTTTACCATTATGAATATCTATCCGTACAATCCAGGGCATATCATGGTAGTCCCTTTCCGGCACGTTGCCGACTATGATGAGCTTTGCGACAAGGAATTGCTCGAAATGCACCGTACGGTTCGGCAATGGCTGCGGGTAATACGAAAAATCATGACTCCGCAGGGATTCAATTTAGGGGTCAATGTTGGGAAGGTCGCGGGAGCGGGCGTAGCCGGGCATGTCCATTTGCATATTGTGCCTCGCTGGAATGGTGATACGAATTTCATGCCGGTCTTCGGCGAAGTCCGGGTCGTTCCTGAAGCCCTGGAGGCCACGTACGGCAGGCTCAGAGAAGGATGGGACGGAGAGGTTTCGGGTGAAGAATAAGACGGCGGAGCAGCAGGATTCCTTTCTCGAACCTGCGATGCCGGCGAAGGTGGAGCGCACCATACGTCGATCTCTTTTCCTCGGTCATGTTCGGCAGGCCACAACGGAGGAGGAAGCGCGGAATCACATTCGGGACATTTCGAGACAATACGCGGATGCCAATCACAATTGCTGGGCCTACCGGGTAGGGTATCCCTCCGTACGGGAGTATTATTCGGATGCAGGGGAGCCTTCGGGATCTGCGGGAAAACCTATTTTGGGTGCCGTCCTTCGGAGTGGACTCACGCATGTCGTCGTTGTGGTGACCCGCTATTTCGGGGGCATCAAGTTGGGGGTTCGCGGACTTATCGATGCGTACGGCGGTGTGGCTACGGAAGCCTTGTCTTTGGCGGGAGTCCGAGAGAGTCGTCTTTCCCGGCTCTTTCGTGTGACCGTTCCCTACGAAGGATATCAGCTTCTTTTGCGCCGCCTCGCTGCTTTCGGGATTGTGGAGAGCGATCTCTCCCCTGAGTTCGGAGCTGCGGTGATCGTCGACGTTGCCGTGCCACGCTCCATGGAGGAAGAGGCGGAAGCTCTTTTTGACGGACATGTGCAACGCGGCCTTCTTCTCGCGTGGGAGCGCCGATCATAAGAAGAGGGAGAATCCTTTCTCCGGTGCTGTGTGTTCCAACGAGGACTGCCCGAACGGTGGTGTAAGTCTCCTGTTTCTTTCCGTTCACGCGGGAGATCGCCTCTCTGTTGCAGAATAGCCGAAACCCGGAAATGCCTTTTTCTTCAGCCGCTCCCTACCTGCTTCGCCGCAAGCCATTGCTTTTTCCTGTCACAGGCACTCATAAAAATGTATCTCATGCATCTAAGGTGACATCCCGATTTCTGCACATGCGACCACGGCTGTGCGGTGCGGTCGTGGAAACAAATATGGCGTTCTGTGTTTAGAGAAAACCTGGGCGGGGAGTACCTGCCCAGGGCGCGAAGCTGAAGGAGCATCGGATCATGTGTGCGGCAAAGTTTGCGCAACAGGGGAGCGTCAGAAACGAAAGCACCGTGGAGAACCACCGCGGAAAAAGAAGGAACACTCTCTGTGTGAGTGGACGTCAGAGCTCTGCAGCAGGAGGCGTGCTCTGCGCGCTGGCGGGGTTTCCTCGGCAGGTTCAGGAATCACGTGTGGTTGTGACAACCTAAAATTGACAACCTTCCCATGACCGCTATTCGCAATTTTTATACTGGAAGTGTTTTTCCGGTACACTTGTTGACCTCCTCCAGGGATTGCCTCGCCTCAGACGATAGCTGAGCATTCGATGATATGGACTTGTAGGTCAGGCGATCCAGCAAGGCCGCCGTCATGTTCGGATCCCCGAAGACCTGCGTCCAGCTGCTGCATCCCAGGTTTGTCGTCACGAGGACCGATTCCCGCTCGTGTCGTTCCGCAAAGACTTGGAACAGAAGCGCGTTTCCTTCCATCGAAAAGGAGACATAGCCCGATTCGTCCACTATGAACAGGTCGTACCGGGGTGTGTACGTGCCCAGGGTCCGGGCAAGGGTTTTGTCCCCGCGATTTTCCAAAAGTCCGTTGACGAGATTGCAGGCCGTGGTGAGATACGTGGGAGCGCACAGGCATCTGGGTTCAGAAGCCCCGGACGGTCCTCCGGTGCGGAAATCCGGGCGTCCCTTGACCTCGTTCGTCGAGTTTCTACACCCTTCGGTTGTCTGCATGCCCACCTCCGGTCGATCTGGTTGATCTCCCGAAGACTAACCATGGCCCCTCCTTTCCGAGGGGGGTAGTTTTACATGTCGCTACCGGGTCGGTTTATCCTGTCGCGTAACAAACAAGATCAAAAAATCAACGCCACACGAGTCTGGGGCTCCGGAAAAAAAACGTTGAAGGGAGGAGCGTTTCTTCAAAGGACAAGAAAGGTCGATACCTATAAACGCTTTTATGCGCCAATGGAGTTCGTTTTCACCCCTTGAGTCTCAATAAAAGTGTGCAGATGACAGACGTGCTTGCACAGAGGGAGCATTTCTCGTATACTCTCCATGTCAACTAAAAAATAAAAAGAGTTGACATGGAGGCGATTGGAGTGATACGTACACGCATGATGGTTCTTCCCTCGTTGTTTGCCGGATTGACGGCAGTGGGAGCGCTGATCGTTCTTCCGTTTCCGATTGTTCCGATGACGCTGCAGACTTTTTTCGTGCTTCTTTCGGGAATTCTCCTGGGAGCGAAGGGGGGAGCTCTTGCGCAAACATTGTATGTTCTCATGGGTTTGTTCGGTCTTCCGGTTTTTGCCGGGGGAGCGGGGGGAATCCAGACACTTTTTTCCCCGTCCTTTGGTTTTCTCCTGGGATTTATCGCGGCAGCGTGGGTTGGAGGGCGCGTAGTGGAGCTGGACAGATGGGGCGAGTCTCCTTGGCGCTATGTCTTTGCCTGTGCATCGGCTCTTGTGGCCATCTATGTTTTTGGTGTGGCAGGCGTATTTCTGAATCTGAACTACGTCGCCGGAAAATCGGTCTCGATGCTTACCGCACTGAAGATCGGCTTGTTGCCCTTTATCGTTCCGGATCTCTTGAAAAGTGTTGTCGTGTCGCTCATAGCCCTTCGGGTTGGAAAGCGCGTGCGCGAGCTTTCTCCCCTCTCCAAGCGGATTTAGGAAGGTATTTTGCCCCATGTAGGGGACAATAGCGACAGGTGAGGTCGAGGTACTCGGAACACAAGCGGTGCTCTCTCCGTTCGATGGCGGAAAGAGCACCGCTCTTTTTTTGTGAGTGCGCCGGGCGGGTTCAAAGTGGCAGGGGGTTGAACAAGGACCAAATGAACGAGGTTTTGGAAAGAGGACGTTTTCCGGGGATTCTGCAGTGGAGGAGTAGGTACTCTGAGAAAAAGAGAGAACGAAGAGATTGATCTATACTGACTAAAAAGAGATGCTGGTTTCGTTTTAGACGTTGTGCGCAGTTTTTCGACGGAACACAGGTGGCATTCCTGACAGAGCAACCCTTTGGTTTCACGTGAAACAGAGATCGTCGCGAAGAGATGGGGGGCGAGGATGTGTTGTGCTGTTGTCGGTGCAGAAAAGAAAAAACGGACACCAGCGTTGTTGTTGTTCCTGCGCAAGGGGTTTTGCTACAAAGTCGTCCATGTGCTTGCTGTTGAGAAATGAATGCCCAGGACGACGAAGGGCGTAGTTGTGCAGTGTGCAGGCCTTTTCCATTCCTGACGGATGAGGGAAGGGATTTTTCCTGTGGCATATGTGTGGTCGAAAGGCTCCGGGGGGTGGGGTGGAAACTATCCGGTTAGGGCGAGGCGCTAAAGAGAGCTTTCTTCGAGGAGCGACTTTTTGAGTTTCATTTTTGTTTGTGCCGTGTCGCAAGGTGCGGATATTTCTTCTGTATGTCCCGATGAAGTGCAGAAAGCGCTCCTGGTCGTGACATGCTTCCCTAAAGAGGACCACGGGAAGAGTTAGTCTGTTTCCACAACCAGGAGGTGCCAAAGGGAGCATGTCACAGAAAGTACTGTCTGTCGTGACATAGGGCTGATTTTCCGGGAGCTGCCGATNNTTTCCTCGTAGTACTTAATTTGGGGGCTGGTCAGCTGTGGTCGGCCAAGCTGCGCCTGGAGTTCCGGAAGGGTGTTTCATCAGCCGTTGTCGCCGGGGGCATGCATGGGGTCGGCCAGGAAGACCGGGATGTGCTTCGGGATCAGGCGGGATCCACGTGGATTATCAGCGCGGAGGCGTCGTCGGTGCGTGTCTCCAGATGGGCGAGTTCGAGAAGGATGTCTTCCGTCTGCTGTAGTGTGAGGCCGGCGTCGCATTTTCTTGGAGGAAAGGACTCGTGGAATCCGTCACTCAAAAAGAGGAACGCGTCGCTCGGGCCGATGGGCATGGATTGTTCGTCGTACAGGGTATCGCTGTCGACACCGAGGAAAAGGCCAGGGGAGCGCACGAATCCCCGAAACGAAGCCGCGAGGGAAAGAAATTGTCCTCCGCCTGCGGCGGAGTAGTCAAGCGTTCCCCGGAAGAAATCGAAGAGAAAGACGATCCCGGCGGCAAGGGATTCTCCCTTCATGCAGGGGACGAGTTCGGCATTCAGGAAAGAAAGGGTGTTTCCCGGGGAGAGATTTCGCTCGCAGCTTTGGCGAAAGAGAAGACTGAGCGCAGAGACCTGGAGTGCCGCTGAGAGACCGTGCCCCATCACGTCCATGAGACATCCCTGGAGAAACCGTCGATTCTCGGACCATCTGTAGTCAAAGAAATCGCCGCTGACGTGCTGCAAGGGGAAGAAAAGAGTGCGCACCGAAGCGGGCTTTCGCCCAGTGTCGGCCTCGGGAAGAAGTTGGCGTTGGAGGTTTCCTGCGAGCTGGAGATCCCTTTCGAGCAGATTGTAGTGTCGTTTCAGTTCTTTTTTGAGCCGGATGGTTTCGGAGCTCTTTTGCAATGCCTCCAGGCACTGTTCTTCCCGAATCGGCTTGAGGAGATAGTGATTGACGCCCGATCCGATGAGCTGGAGAAAGTACTCCGTGTCGCTGTAGGCGGTTCCGGCGATGACGATGCATTCCCGATCGATGCGTCGAATCTGTTCCACAAGAGCAATGCCGTCCATGATGGGCATACGGATGTCCGTCATGACCACGTCGGGGCGGATCGTGCGGAAAACGGCGAGGCCTTCCTCGCCGTTGGAGGCGGTGTGCAGCTCCCGTACGAATCTCTTGAGCATTTGTGCCACGGCGAGACGAATGAGGGCTTCGTCCTCCACGTAGAGGAGCGAAATGTCGAGTTTGTCCGGCATAACTCTCTCAATCCTTCCGGGAAAGCGGAATCCATTTCCCCTACTATACCACCCGGGAGGATTGAACAGGGGTGGGATGCTCCGATCTTCACGAAAGGTTTTTGTCTGGAGAGACGGTTGTTTTCACCCGGTGGAAGGTGGAGTGGGGGAGTCGCCGTCGCCGTTTGCTCTCGATGGAAACAGGAGTTAGCTTGCCGCGGCCGAGGAAAAGGAGACGGAGGTGTTTCGCCGAGCGCCCCAGTTTCCCGTTCCGGACAGGAGTGGTACGGAGAAGGAGGGGGGATATTTTCATAAGGTCATTAATGATCAAGTCTTTCTCTCGCATTTTTGGGAAAGCGGAATCGCCTGAAATTCCATGTTGGACTGCAAAAAACCGGTGTCTTCCGAATGTTTCTCTCTTTTTGAGTTCTTCCCCGGAGAAGAACGAAGACGGATTTCCCCTGCGCGTTGTGTGCGACGCACGAGACGATGACGAAGGAGGGGGCGTCGGATGCGTGAGGAATTCCGTGAGGAAGGGGAAAGGGGAGTGAAAATCTTGTACAATGAAAAGAGATATGTTCGGATCGTTTTTCCCTTTCCTCCCATGCGCCGGGTCCGTTTTTCCACAGAGTAGCTCCGGAGGAGTTCTCTTGTCCGTCCAGGACAAGAGGGATGTCCGTGACACAGCGGTGTGCTCCGGCGGGTGGAGGAGGGCTTCCAAGAGTCGAATCGATAGAGGGGGTCCGATGGCCGTGTCGTGTGCAATGCTCTCCACCAAAGGAACTCCGATGACATTTCCCTCCGGAATGTTTTCTGCAGGAACGCTCCGGTCGTGTGGGTTCCGCCATGCGGCGTGACGAGAAGCGCGAGTATCTGAAGGTGGTGGACGCGGCGCTCCTTCACCTGGAAACGGGGGGCGAGGCGGATCTGCTCCCGCGGGACATGCTGAAGCTTCCCGCGGGAAGACGTTTGGTCTGCCATTTTCTCGTGGTGGAACACGGAGTGCTTTTTTCGGATCCCGAAATCCTGAGTCTCTGCGGTGAGGACGACACGTCCGTCGCCCATGTCATGGCACTCGTTTTTCCCCTCGAACAGATCCTCCGGAAGATGCCCTTGCGCCCGCTCTTTTCCTCCCCGCAGATTCTGACCTTGACCTCCGGAGAAGGACTTCGCGTGGCGGATCTCCTTGCGGCGCGACGGGAAATTCTCTTTGTTCCGGAAGTGCTCCTCGCCCAGCCCGGCCTCTGGCATTCACCCAGACATCTTCAGGAAGCGAAGGCCTTTGCCGAGTTCGTGGGAAACGCCTCTGTGACGGAACATCCCGTCGTCACACAAAATCCCTCGCTCCTGCAACGTCTCTGGGCCCTGGCCGCCTTCGAGGGATGGAGGGGACCCTTGCCGGCGTGTGCGGCGGACATGCTCGACGCACTGCTTCGGAACATGAGCCGGGAAGAGCGTCTTTTCGTCCTGTCCCGGAATGTCCGGGACAGCTTCACCTTTCTCTGGGGAAGTTCTCTCATGGAGTGTCTTGCCGGACAGGAGGAGACCAGCGAGGTCGCTTCCCTCCGGCGTGGCCTGCAAAAGGTCCCCGAGACACTGGTTGTGGGCGATGTGCTCCGCTCTTTCGCGACAGGCCATGTGGACGAAGAATCCTCTCTCGCTTTGGAGGAGTCCTTCCGGGAGGGTCTTTCCGAAGCTCGGTGTGCCTCGCCCGAGGCTGTGCCCCCTCTTCGGGAACCGGTTTCCGCCCATGAGCCGTACGGGTCTTCGGTGCGGCCTGTCGAGGACGCTCCGGCGGACCGAAACGGGGAACCGCCCGACATCAGTGCCCTTCTCCGTCTGCAGCGACTGCGTCGTATGGAAGGAAAGGAGCGATCCTCCTGAGAAGGAATCTTGCCGCCGCCGGTCTTCTGTTCCTGCTCGCGATCCTTCTCTCGGTGGTGGTTCCGGAACTCCGCACCAGGGATGTCGTGGTCGCGATCTGCACCGAAGAGCACGGACCTCTTCTCTTCGGTTCCTCTCGCATTGAAGAGGCTCTCCTCTGGGGAATGGACTACCTCAACCAGGATGCCTCGAAAAAAGGCGTGCGGTATCGTCCGGTGATCCTCCGGGGAAGTCGTCCCCATCTTCTCGTGGAGGCCGCGAACCGCGCCGGGGCTCATGTGCTCCTTGCCACAGTGACATCCTCCTTCGCCGAGACCCTGCTTCCCTACCTGGACCATGCGGGTATTGCCGCCATCTCTCCCACGGCGAGTTCGGGCGTGCTGGCCCGCCCGGGGGACCTGCTTTTTCGGACACGCTCGGACAGCGCTCAGGACGGGGCGTTCCTCGGTGGGATGGCGAGAAGCCAGGGGGCCGGTCGCTATGTGGCGGTTCTGGGCAAGACGAATTTCACCTTCTCCGGGCGGTTTCTGGCCCACTTCCGGGAGGAGGTGGGAGAGGCGCCGCTGCGGGTGTTCACCGTGGACGACGCCCTCTCCCGGGAGGAACTTCTTTCCCTTCTGCGGGAGGAGGAGCGCCTCGACGGAGCGCTTCTGGTGCTCGCGGATTACCCTATGGCCATGGTGGCGCAACAGTTGCGTCTTTTTTTCCCCGGTCTTTCTCTCTGGGTTGCGAGCCTCGGCACGACCGAGCGGGGGGCGATGCTCCTGGGGCGTTTCGGAGAGGGTGCGCGCGCCGTGCTGGGGGCGTCACCGGATCTGCTTTCCGGGGAGCATCCCTTCGCTGTGTTTCTCCGGGAGCGGTATGCGGGGCAATTGGAGCCCGTTGCTGTCCGCTCCTCCTTCACCGCGCTGGCCATGCTGAATGAGGCGGTACGCCTCGGAGGGCCGGACAGAAAGGGCGTCATCAAGGGTCTCCGGTCGCTCGACCGAGTGCAGGGCATGGACGGCCCCTTTACGGTGGATGCCGCGGGGGACGCACACCTTCCGCTCTATCCCGCCACGTTCCGCCGGGGTGTCTGGCAGGTTTGGGACAGGATCTTCTTTC
This sequence comes from Synergistaceae bacterium UBA5560, assembly GCA_002425685.1. Classification (GTDB taxonomy): domain Bacteria; phylum Synergistota; class Synergistia; order Synergistales; family Aminiphilaceae; genus Aminiphilus. The sequence goes on from DIMS01000028.1 coordinate 24,029, forward strand.
CATGAGCATCCGAAGGCTTTTCCTCAACCTCGTGGTTTCCATGTCGCTTTTGGGAATGATCATCCTCGGATTCCAGGCGGTGACCACGGTTCGTATGGAGACGGAGCATCTTTTTCAGCGGGGAAACCTTCTCGCCGAGGAAACCCGGTTGCAGCTTCGCCGTCTCGGAGAGCGGGCACTTCCTCAGGTGGCGTTGCTCGCGTCGGGGAATCCCCGGGAGACGGAACATCTTCTGCCGAATCTCAAAATCCTCGCTGTGGTGGAAGAAAACAGGGTGACCCGGGTGATCCGGGGAGCGCTCGTTCCGGGGATCGAACTGCCCAAGGAACTCTTCTCCGCGAGGAGGGGGGATGGCTTTTCCGGGTGGGTGATCTCACCCCTTCTCGACCCCAGGGGAGAGCTGCTGCTCGTCACGGAGGTGTTCTGGAGGAACACGCCCTATCTGCTCGCCATCCGTCCGAACTTCGACGACCTGTCCATTCTCACCGGGCCGAGCCTTGTGCCCCTGCTCATCCGCACCGACGGTCGGGTGATCTGGAGAGCCCCCAGGGAGAGTGTGCACCCCCTCGGCAATGCCGTGGCGGACCGGGGGATTCTGGAGCGGAAACTTCTCGGGAGCGAAGGGTGGCATTTCGTTCCCTTTCCCTCCGTCGGCGAGGCCCTGTGGATACGGGTGGAGCCGCTCGACGTGGAGGGATTCGCCGCGGCGGTGATCCTTCCGTTCTCGGCGGTCCTCGGAGCGCTGTTCCGAGCCCTTGTTCCCTCCCTTCTTCTCTTCGTTCTTCTGGGAGGCGTGCTCCTCTTCTTTCTCCACCTCTGGCGGAACAGTTTTCGCCCCCAGATCCTCCGTCTGGAGGGACTCCTGCGCCAGGTACGGCAGCAGCTCGAGAGAACGAGGACATCCGAGGAACTCGCCCTTGCCATCGAACGTACCGGCGAGGCCGTGGCACGGCAGAGGGAACGGGTTACTTTCCAGGAAATCGCCTCCGTACTGGACACCATCGCGGAGGTTTTCGGCGTCATTGCGGGGCAGCAGGAAGAGATCAACGCCTTTCACGAGGAAGTGCACGCCATGAACGTTTCCCTGACGGAGACGAACGATGCCCTTCGCGAGCGCGAGCGCGTCTGGGGCAAAACACTCGAGGTGGCTCAGACGGTGAGCCGGAGTGGAGACATGGTGCCCGAGATGAAGCGCATCGCCGAGACGATTCTCGAGGTAGGGCATGCTTCGGGGGTGATCATCGACCGCCTGGAGGAGGACACCCTTTTCCCCGTGGCGTGGGCGGGATACGACAGAACACTGCTCTTGGCCCCCGTAGCGCTCTCGAAATCCCTCGTCGGAAGAGCGGTGCGGACGGGCGAGCCCCACTGGATAGAACAGGTGGACGAGGACGAGGAATATGTGGCTGTCGCGGAAGGAATAACCTCGGAAGTGGTCATGCCGCTGCTGCAGGGAGGCGAGCCCGTGGGGGGGCTCACCATGAGCTTTGCCCGTTTTCGCGGGAAGGACCGCGAGCTTCTCGACACGCTCGTCCCTGTGGCATCGGCGCTGGCGGGTTTCCTCTACATGGAGCGGGCCCAACGGGAAATCAAGGAGTCCTACCACTATCTTGTGGAAAAGCTCCAGGAACTCACCGCGCTCTACCACGACGAGACGGCGGAGCACCTGCAGCGCATGGGAGCCTATTGCCGAATGCTTGCGGAAGTGCTCGGGCGGAGCCCGGAAGAGCAGGAGGAGATGTTTTTTCTCGCCAGGGTGCACGATCTGGGAAAATTGCGGGTTCCCAGGGAGCTTCTGGCAAAACCCGGCCCCCTCACCGCGGAGGAGTTCGAGATCGTGAAAGAGCACGCCCGGGCCGGGGCGGAGATTCTCGGTGACGCCCGGTGGCTCTCCATGGCCAGAACCATCTGCGCCAGCCATCACGAGCGTTGGGACGGCAGTGGGTATCCCAACGGTCTCAAGGAAATGGAAATTCCCTGGGAGGGATGTGTGGTGGCCCTGGCGGACGTGTACGACGCCCTCCGTTCCCCCCGGGCCTATAAACCGGAACTCCCCCACGAGACAGTGCGCCGCATCATTCTCGAAGGGGACGGGCGCGTGCGCCCCGAACATTTCCATCCTCGTCTGCTGGATTTCTTCCGGGAACATTCGGACCGGTTCGCCGCCATCTACGACAGTGCCCGCGAATAGGTCGTCCGAACCGTCCCCCGCTGTCGGCGGGAAAGCTGTTACGTGGTTGCGAGAAACCCGTAAACAAGAGATGGTACCCTTGCTCCGCAGGAATGCGGGAAGGGTGATGGTGCATGGGGCTCGCTGTGATGGCGCCGGATGTTGCGCGCGAGTGGGATGTGCTCGTGGAGACGATTGAGGAGGGGGCCGTGTATTCGGTTTTTCAGCCCATCGTCGACGTGGGAGCAGGGAGCGTGTGGGGATACGAGGTCCTTTCCCGGGGTGAGATCCCTCCTCTCGAATCCCCTGCGGCGCTCTTCAGTGTCGCTGCGTCCTGTTCGCTGGACTGGGAGGCGGAGGAAGCGTGCCGCGAAGCGGCTCTTGCATCCATCGGAGCCATGAAGGACAAGGGCGGTGCCCGTTTCTTCTTCAACGTGAGTCCCTCGGTGTTCATGGACCCTCGTTTTATCGATGCTTTCACTCCGGAGGTTCTGCGAAGAGCGGGGCTTTCTCCGGAAATGATCGTGCTGGAGATCACCGAGCAAAGTCCCGTGGACGACGACCGGCGTTTCTCCGAAACAGCGGCCCGTTTTCGCGCCGCAGGGATTCCCCTCGCCCTGGACGATCTCGGAGCCGGGTTCAGTGGCCTTCGAATGCTCATCCTCAGCGCTCCCCAGTATCTCAAGCTCGACATGACCCTCGTCCGGGACATTCAGAACGATGGCTACCGGCGCCAACTGGTGCGCACGCTCTGCGACTTTGCGGCCCAGGTGGATGCGAAGATCGTCGCCGAAGGGGTGGAAACCCTGGAGGAGCTGCAATGTCTCGTTCGTCTCGGGGTACGTTACGCCCAGGGCTATCTTTTCGCCTCGCCGGCGCGGACCTGCGCCACGCCTCCGGGGCATCTTCTTGAGACGGCAAAGGTGCTCTGGGCCGCCTCCCAGGGTGCGTCGACGGACACGCTGGAGAGCATCGACTCCCTTGTGCGACGCTGCCTCGCCCTGCCCAAGGGGGGCATGCGCGGGGAGGACGTGCACCGCCTTTTCCGCAAGGACGGAAACCTGGACCACTTCGTCGTCCTCGATGGGGCGAAGCCGGTGGGACTTGTCACACGCGAAGGGTTCTCGGCCCGTACCGGCGGCGCCTTCGGCTATCATTTGCACGAAAAGCGCCCAGTGGAAAGTTTGGTGCAGAGTTCCTTTCTCTCTGTTCCCGAGGGGTGCGCCGTGACGGAGCTGGCAAGCCTCGCCATGGAGCGCTCCCGGGACTCGCTCTACGACCCCGTGGTGGTTGTGGATGAGGAAGGTGCCTTCGTCGGTACCGTGACCATGAAGCAGATCGTCACCCGCGCAGGTGTCCTGGAAGTGGAGATGGCGAAAAACAGCAATCCCCTGAGTGGTCTTCCGGGAAACCGTCAGATCGAACGGTGGATCAAGACCACCCAGGAGGACGAGCCTCTGTTCTCGGTGGTCTACGCGGATCTGGACCGCTTCAAGGAGTTCAACGACCGGTACGGTTTTCTCCGGGGGGACCGGCTCATCCGGCTCACCGCGGAAATTCTCCAACGAGGGCTCTCTCTTCTGCCTCCCCGGAGCCGCCTGGGGCACGTGGGAGGGGACGATTTCGTCTTCGTGGTGCCGGGAGAAGTGTCCGGCGAAACATTGGAAATGGTGTGTACGGCCTTCGACGAGGAAAAACGGGGGCTTTTCAGCACCGAGGATTTCTGCCGGGGATGCTACGAGGCGGAGACACGGACGGGGGAGCGTTGTACCGTTCCCCTGGTCACGCTGAGTCTCGCTGTCGTGGAGAGCCGACGCCTTCCCGGTGAGGTGCACCCGGGGCTTCTCGTGGAGGTCGCGGCTTCCCTGAAGAAGAAGGTGAAACAGATCACCGCCAGGGAAGGGCGCAGTTTTTATTTCTTTGACCGTCGCGACCACGGAAAATGATGAAAAAGGACGAATACACGAGACGCCCGGGGACCATCCCCGGGCGTCTCGTGTATTCGGAGGAGCGGTCGTTCCTCCCGGAGTGGGGGTTGCGCCGGTCCCTCCCGCGTCGCATCTGCGCTTCAGCTGTGCTACACTTTTCGGGAAGTGGATCTCTCACGAATCTTTTTTGTCGAAGGGAGGCTTTTCCATGGAAAAACCCGCCGTCACCGACGTTCCTCTGAACGAGTTGCTCCGTCGTCGCTGGAGCCCTCGGTCCTTCGATCCCCGTCCCGTGGAGAAGGAGGCGCTGCGACGCATCTTCGAGGCGGCACGCTGGGCCGCCAGCGCCTACAATGAACAACCCTGGCGCTTTCTCCTCGCGTCGAGAGACCAGGAACCGGCCTTTTCTCTGCTCCTGGGGTGTCTCGTGGAGCAGAACCAGGTGTGGGCCGCGAATGCGGGTGTCCTCGCGGTGGGGGTCACGCGAAAATTCTTCACCCACAACGAAAAACCGAATCGTCACGCTCATCACGATCTGGGGCTCGCGGTAGCGCAACTCTCCCTCCAGGCGGTGGCGGAGGGCATCTTCGTCCACCCCATGGCAGGGTTTTCCCCCGAGCGGGTACGTCAGGTCTGGAGTGTCCCCGAGATCTACGAACCGTTGGTGGCCCTGGCCCTGGGGTATCCCGGCGATCCGGATCTTCTGGCAGAGGATCTCCGGCAGAGAGAATACGCTCCTCGGGAGCGCAGATCTCTGGAGGAACTTGTTTTCGGCGGAACCTGGAACGATCCGTTCTGGAAATGAGCATGCCCTGAGAGGGTGAGAAGATGGAAATGTCCCCGGAAGAAGCGCCTGAGAGTTCGGGGCGCTTCAAGGTCCTGAGAGCGAAACTGCTGGCTCCTTTCGGCCGTTTCGCCTCCCTTTCCCGGCGCAAGCTCGGCCTGAGTGCGGCGGTCGTGCTTGGTGTCTCCATTTTCGGGTGGGGGGCATGGGTCCAGTACCAGGAGCGAGGTGCTCCGGGACCGTCCTTCTCCCGCTTGAACCGCCTGGAGGAGTTTCTCTATGCGCCTCTGGGCGTGCCGCTCCGGGAGAATCCGGAGGCGGATCTGCTCGCCCGGGGGTGTCTTTCCGAGGATCTCCTGTCCTTGAAAGAAGGCTCGCTTCCGGAATTCGCGGCATTCCTGACGGTTTCACCGGAGGACGGCGCAGGAGACGGAGGCATGTCCGGCGAGGCCGCCGCTTCCGGGGAGCCCAGGTTTTTCGCTCTGGACGGAGAGGGGGTGTTCGCCCTCTTCGAGCGGCGGGAGGGAAAGTCATTGCTCCGGCTGCTCCAGGTGGAAGAACGCCGGGTTCCCGTCAAATGGGGGCTTCGGGTGGGCGAGCCCGAGGAATATCTGCTCCGTGCCCTGGGGCGTCCCACGGTTTCCTCGGCGGATCTCCGGTTCTACCGGGATCGCTGGGGAAGCGAGGTCTTCGTTCGCGTGGACGGGGAGCGCATCGTCGCCCTGGAGTGGCGTTATCCGGAGGACCTGCGCTTCCGATGACGCCGAAAAATGCGGCGCAGCTCAAGGCCGCCGTGGCAACGCTCTCCTGGGGTGCGTCCTTCGTGGCCACCAAGATCGCCCTCCGGGAGTGCGCGCCTCTGACGATCATCTGGATTCGGTTCCTCCTGGGGCTTCCCGTTCTTTTTCTCCTGGCGGCGTTTTCGGAAAGGGAACGTCTCCGGCAGGAGGGCTTTACCCTCGGTCGCCTCCAGTCCGCCCTTCCCGAGAGAAGGGAATGGCTTCCCCTGGCCGTGTTGGGATTTCTGGGAGTGCCGTTCCATCATCTGCTGCAGTCCACGGGGCTGCGCACCGCCCAGGCCGCCACGTCCGCCTGGATCGTCTCCACCATTCCGGTCTTCATCGCGATCCTGGGGTGGCTCTTTCTGAAGGAACGTTTCGGAAAGAGGGGTGTTCTGGGACTCCTGCTCGCCGCCACAGGTGTGCTCACCGTGGTGACCAGAGGGCATCCGGAGCGTCTGCTTCTCCTTCAGGATCTGGGGGCGGGAGATTTCCTCGTGCTCCTCAGCGCCGTCAACTGGGCGGTTTTCTCCGTGGCGTCCCGGAAGTTCCTGGGGTCCTCCGGCCCGGAAAAAAGCACCTTCTGGGTCATGGCCCTCGGATGGCTCCAGACGTCGCTGCTTTTCGTCTTCAGCGAGCACGCGCTGGAGCCGGCGGCTCTTTCGGGCGCCGTCTGGACGAGCCTTCTCTTTCTGGGAATCTTCTGCACGGGGTTGGCCTACGCCTTCTGGTACGATGCACTGCGCTCCCTTCCCGCCTCAAGGGTGGGGGTGTTTCTGTACCTCAACCCTCTTTCCGCCACGGTGGTGGCGGCGGTCTTCCTCGGAGAGGTACTGACGGGAGCGACCCTCGCGGGAGTTGCGGCGATCTTTTGCGGCGTGTGGTGTGTGAACAGCCGTTGAGCGTCGGGGTTATTCCTCCTGGAGCCTTCGATTCCTTCGCTGCCGCAGCACGTAGGCTGCCACGAGAACGACACAGAGCCCGAGGGTGACGACGGTGATCTTGTGGAGGGAGTTCATCACGAGGGCCTGGTTGTTGCCCACCCAATAGCCCACCAGGGCGAGGACCACCACCCAGATCCCCGCGCCGAGGGCGGTGAAGAGGGAGAAGACCGCCAGGTTCATCCGGGCTACTCCCGCCGGAAGGGAGACGTACTGGCGGATGCCCGGGATCAGCCTCCCCACGAAGGTGCTGATGTGCCCGTGCCTGGCGAAGAAACGGTCGGCCTTGTCGAGTGTCTCGGAGGAGACGAGGACGTATTTCCCGAAGCGCTCGAAGAAGGGGCGACCGAAGCGGACGGCGATCCAGTAGTTGAACCAGGCCCCGAGGAGACTGCCGAGGATGCCCATGGCGATCACCACGGGAAGGCTCATCTCCCCCCGGGAGGCGAGATACCCCGCAGGAGGAACGACGACTTCGCTGGGGAAGGGAAAGAAGGACGACTCCAGGAACATGAGGGCGACAATGCCCGGATAGCCGAGTTTGCCGATGGTGGCAACGATCCACGAGATGAGGGCGGACAGCATGGAACACACTCCTTCACAAAACGTATGGGAAAGCGGAGGTCTTGCATGGACATGACCACAGGGCAAGCGTACCATGCCCGGAGAGATCGGGAAAGGGGATTTCCATGAGTGTTTCGTTCCTCCTCCGCATGCTCCTCCTCGCTGTAGTGCTCTTCGGACTCTGGGGTGTCCTCTTTCGAAGAAATCTTCTCTTCAAGGTCCTTGCCATGGACATTATGAACACCGGTGTGATCAGTCTCTATGTCCTCTCCGCCCGGAGGGGCGGCGTCGCTCCCGTGGCGGGAACGGGAGGCGATGCCTTTGCCGATCCACTTCCCCAGGCGGTGATCGTCACGGCCATCGTCATCGGCTTTTCCATTCTCGCGCTCCTGATCGTCTATGTCATGGATCTTTCCCGGCATTTTCACACCCTGGACGCGGACCGCATCGAGGAGCGCTGGCGCCGTGACTGAGTCGGGAGCGGGATACCTCTTCGTCCTTCTCTTCGTCTTTCTTCCTCTCTGCGCGGGCGTCGTCGCCGCAGTTACCGGCAGGGGAGGGACGGTGCCGCTCGGCCTCTGCGCAGTCCTCTCTCTCGCGGGAGCGCTCCGCCTCCTCACGGGAGAGGAGGCGATACGCCTCGTCCTACTGGGGAGCTACGGAGTGGAGCTTCTGCTGGACCGAGTCGCCGCGACGTTCATCTTCGCCAATTCGGTGGTGTGCCTCGCCGTCGCCCTTCATCTCCGGCACGGCTCGGTTCCGTCCCTGCTCGTTCCCGTGATGACCATGCTTTCCGGGACGGCCAACGCGGTCTTCCTGAGCTACGACCTCTTCAATATTTTCGTGGCGGTGGATCTCTCCACCATCCTCGGGTTCCTTCTGATCCGCATGGGAAGAAAACCCCGCCAGATCTGGTCGTCCATCAAATACCTCTTCGTGAACAATCTGGGGATGATCTTCTACCTCCTGGGCTGCCTCGACGTGTACCGGCATGTCGGGACGTTTTCCCTGAGCGCACTTTCCGGGGCACCCCTGTCTGCGGTCGTGCTCCTGATGGGGGGGCTCGTGGTGAAGGGCGGTCTCTTTCTTCCCGGCCTCTGGCTTCCCGAGGCCCACGGCGAGGCGGACGCTCCCGTCTCGGCCCTGCTCTCCGGGGTGGTGGTGAAGATCGGCCTCGCGCCGCTTCTGCGTATCGCGGGGGAAAACGAGGCGGCCCGGGGGCTTCTGCTCGTCCTCGGTCCGGCGGCGGCGCTCTGGGGTGTGTTTCATGCGCTCTTCGAGAAGGACGCGAAGCGCCTTCTCGCCTACCACACCCTCTCCCAGGTCGGGTTCATCGCGGCGGTTCCTTCGGTGGGGCATCTCTACGCCGCGGCCCATGGGCTCTTCAAATCCTGGCTCTTTCTCTCCGTGGGACGCCTGCTCACCCGGCGCATCGCCGCCCTCTCCCGGGAGACGGTCTCCCGTTCGCTGCGGGTCGCCCTTGTCCTCGGCAGCCTCGCCATCTCCGGATGTCCGCCCTTTGCAGGCTTCGGTGCCAAGCTTCGGGTCATGGGAGGTGCGCTTCCCTGGCAGGAGCCGCTGCTGCTTCTCGCCGCGGTGGGGACGGCGGCGTCCTTCGCGAAGTTCCTCTTCCTTCCCCGCAAGGGTGCCCCTTTCGCCTTGAAAGACGCAGCGGAAAAGGAGCTTCCACCGGTGTCCCCTGCCGGAGGCATGGCGACGCCCTCCCGCGGGGCCGGCTTCGAGGATGTCTGGCTCGGGGCCGCGCTTTTCGGAATGGGACTCTTCCTCGGCGGTTTCGAGGCGAAGGAGATCGTCAAGGCCGTACTTGTGCTGGGAGGCGGATGGGGGATGTTCGCGTTGCTCCGGGGGCGCTCCCTGCCACTTTCCCGGAGCCTGGAGACGATGGAGAATCTCGTGGGTGTGCTGGTCCTCTTTCTGGCCGTGGCGCTTCTGGGGGTGCGGACATGGTTCTTCTGATCGGTGCGGGGACACTCTTCTGGATCGTCGTGTCGGGAGATGCCTCTCTCCGAGGAGTGCTCCTGGGGTGTGCTTTTTCGGTTTTCGCGGGGCGCCTCCTCGGCCTGAATCCCGAGGCGGGGCACATTCTCCGGTTCGCGTTGCGTCTTCTGCGGACGCTGCCCCAGGCGTTTCGGGAGGGAATCGAGCTGATGACGGGGCGTTTTTCGGCGCGTCGCTTCGCGCCGCAGAAAGCACCGCCTTCTCCGTGGAGCGTTTTCGAGGAGGTTTATCTGGTGACACTCACACCGAGAACGCTGGTGGTGCACGTGGATCGGCTCCGAACGATGCTGGTGCACTGCCTCGACGAGGAAAAACGCGGATGACCGTTCCGTGGATCGCCGCAGCGCTTTTGGTACTGCTCCTCCTGCTCGTGACGGCGGCGTTTTTTCTCGCCTCCGGGGTCTGGACGGAGCTGCTCTGTTTCGCCTCCTTCTCGATCAAGGCGGCCCTTTTGGTGCTCCTCTGGGATCTCCTCACCGGAGGTGCCGCCGCGGGGGGCGTCGTGGCCCTCTCCCTGCTCCTTCTGGGGGGGGCGGGTGTTCTCGTACTGGCCATCTTTCTGGAACGGAGGCGGCGCGAATGACGCTTCTTGGAGATCTGTTTCTCTGCGCCGGGTCGGTTCTCCTCTCCTGGGGAACCCTCGCGCTGTTCTCGAAGAAACCCGTGGTGGTGAAGCTTCATGCCCTGGGGGTGGGAGACACCCTGGGAGCGTTTCTCTTCGTCCTCGGCCTTCTGCTGCGCAGCACGGAAGGACGGGGTCTCCTCGCGGCGGCGGCAGTGGCTCTCCTGCTCTGGGGGCCCATCCTCTCCTATGCGCTCGGACGCGGTGCCGTGGGTGACGAGGGGAGGGAGGGGGAATGAAGGCGCTCCTTGCCCTTTCCGGCACGGACATCCTCGTGATCGCCTGTGCGGCCATGCTGCCCCTGATGGCCTTCGTCACGCTCCGCCAGGAGCGGATTCTCGCCGCCGTCATCGCCCGGGGAATGCTGGGCATCGCCGCGGCGCTCCTCTACACGCTGCTCGGAGCTCCGGACGTGGCGGTTACGGAGGCTCTCATGGGGGCGCTCCTGGTGACGCTCCTCTACGTGGTGGTGTTCAAGCGTTCCGGCGAGTTCCGGGTCGGGTGTCTCGAGCTGTCTCCTCTTGTTGAGACGCTTCCCGGGCGAGGCGAGGAATTTGACGGCCTGGACGTGGCCTTTCTTCGGGCCTTCGCTGCCTGGGCGGGATATCGTCCCCGGTTCGTGCGCTTTGACAGCCGGGAGGAGCTGCTCTCGGAACTGCGGGAGGGCGTGGTGGACATCGCTGCGGGTGGTCTGGTGGAGGGCAAGGACGATCTCCCCGGAACCGTTCTCTTTCCCCTTGCGGAAACACGCATTCTCGAAGGAGAGGGAGGTGCCTGGATCGACCTTCTTCGGGCACGGCAATGGCAAGGCGCGGGAGGCGACGTGGCGGCGGGGATGGTGGAGCGGAGGACCTGGTACGGTGTCCTCGTCTCCTCTTCCTCCCACGACCTGGAGGAGCAGCTTCGCCGGTACTGTGACGGCAATGGCGTAGAGGAACTGCGTCGCCTGAGGGAACAGTATCTTGGGGGTGGTCCTTCGTGAACGCAGAGAAAGAGCGGAAGGATCGGCAGCGGAACCACTTCCGCCCCGTGCTCCTTCGCCGGGTGTTCTACGGGGTTGCCTCGTTGGTGTTGTTCGCGTTTCTCGTCTGTACCGGGGATGAGGGAGGAGGGGGTGCGCAAGTGCTCCGCGTGGCGGAGGAATCCGGGGTGCCCAATGCCGTCGCCGCGCTCTACCTGCGAAACCGCCTCTACGACACGCTCTTCGAGGTGGTGGTCTTTTCCGTGGCGGTCCTCGGGGTCGCCTTCTTCCTCGATGGAAAGGAGCGGGCCGGAGTGCTCAAAGCCCTTCGGGACGCACCTCTCCTCGCCATGGCCAGGGGAGCGGCCTTCTTCGCCTTTCTCCTCGCCGTACTGTTCGCCTTCTACGGTCATCTTTCTCCTGGAGGTGGCTTCGCCGCGGGTGTCGCGGGGGGAACGGCACTGGTGCTCGTTTCGCTGACGCCGGAACGGGAGCGCCTGGAGCGCTTGTTCCCCAGGGCGGTCCAGGTGAAGGGAGAAAAATGCGTCCTTCTGCTTTTTCTTGTCCTTTCCGCCCTTGCCTGCGGCGGCGTGCTTCTTCCCGACGGAACCTACGGGAGCGTTCTCTCCGGAGGGTGGATTCCCCTGCTCAACGGGGTGATCACACTCAAGGTCGCTGCGGGAACCTGGGTGATCGGCATGCGTTTTCTTGACTCCGAGTGGCTTTTCTGACGATCCCTTCCCGGGGGCGTGCGGACTGCCGGCGGAGAACCCGCCGGAGTGAGAGAGGAGGACGAACATGAACGCCGAAGCGTTTGCGGAATGGCCCGCGAGGGAACTGGAACGTCTCGTGGCGACCTTCGTCGCCACGTCGCCGGAGAACTCCATGAAGAACATTCCCGAAGAGCCCGCCTGGGACGAGCCCCTGGTTGGATTTGCCTCGGGAGCGGATCCGATCTTCGAAACATATAAGGAGCACGTGGGGCCCTTCGCCTTCACGCCGGAGGAACTCTTTACCCTTTCCTTTCCGGAGGAACCGGTCCGGGCGGAGGAGCTGACGGTGATGGCCTGGGTGCTTCCCCAGCGGGCGGCCACGAAGGAAGACAATCGGCGGGAGCGGCTTCGGGGGGCGGAGCGCTGGGCCCGGTCCCGCCTGTATGGAGAGCAGTTCAATGTTCTGCTTCGAGAGCATGTGGTGGCGTCTCTGGCGGAGGTTGGCATCTCCGCCGTGGCGCCGCAACTGTCGCCCCACTGGAAGGGCGAGATCTCACCCCTCTACGGCAGATCCTCGAGGTGGTCCGAACGGCACGCCGCCCACGCCTGCGGCCTGGGAACCTTCGGCCTCTGCGACGGACTCATCACCTCCAAAGGAAAGGCGCATCGGGTGGGTTCGGTGGTGCTGCGCCGGGCTGTGCCCCCCACGCCGCGTCCCTATACCCATCACCGGGCCTGGTGTCTCTTCTACGTGGACGGAAGCTGTTCCGCCTGCGTTCGTCGCTGTCCCGCCGGGGCCATTTCCGAAGCGGGGCACGACAAGGAGCGTTGTGATCGTCATCTCGAAGAGATCTGCCTTCCCTACGCCAGAGAGGCCTGGGGCATCGAGACCTACGGGTGCGGGCTCTGCCAGACGGGAGTTCCCTGCGAGAGCGGTATTCCCAAGGGAATCATCCTCTGAGGAAGCAAAAGATACACAAGCAGCGAAGGGCGTCCCTGACGGAATGCCCCTCGCTGCTTGTGGCTGTGTGATTCTGATGCCTGTTCGGTCAGAGCAGCTCCTTGCCGACGGAAAAGGCCTTTCCCGCGAGTTCCCCCAGGCCGTAGTACCCTGCGGGGCCGTAGCAGAGAGGAGCGAGCGCCTGTGCATCCAGCTCTCCCTGGGAAGTGAGGACCGATTCCTCCGCCGCCACGGCGACGATCTCCGCCACCACGAGCATGTGGCTGCCGAGTTTCGTGGTGGACACGAGGCGGCACTCGAGGACGAGGGGAAAACGGTCGATCACCGGTGCGTCCACCTCCGAGCCGGGAGTGCAGGTCATGCCTGTCTTGGCGAGCTTGTCCTCGTTCCTTCCCGAGACGAGCCCGAAGTAGTCCGTCTCCTTCACCAGATCCACCGAGGGGACATGCACGGTGAGCGCTTTTCGGCGGAGCAGATTCTCGTAGGTGAGGCGACTCTCCCGGATTCCGACGGCGAGGCAGGGCGGTTCGGAGCAGCAGATCCCCGCCCAGGCGGCGGTCATGGCGTCGGGATGTCCCTCGGCGTCGTAGGTTCCCACGACCACCGCGGGAAGTGGATAGAGGGTCGGTTTCGTCTCCAGTCTTTTTTTCACGGTTCTGACCTCCTGAAATAAAGTAGTCGCAATTCCTTTTTAAAAAGCTCGGAGCGTCACCGTCCGGGAAGGGCGGGCGCCTTTCCCGAGGATGCCTCCTGCTCCTCCAGTCTGAAGCTTCTGGTTATCGTGTCAAGGTCTACTGAGAGGGTGCTCACCTCCTGTGCTCCGATAGCCACGTTCTCCATGGCCGCCGCCATTTCCTCCATGGAGGCGGCCAGGTTCGCCGCGTGTTCGTCCGTGCGCTCCACCAGACTTGCCGTCGCGTCGATGATGGCGATGATCTGGTCGGATTTGGAAACTTCCTCGCCGGTGACGGAGGAGATTTTCTCGATGTCCTTCACGGAACTCGCCACTGCGTCCAAAATGGTTCCCAGCCCCGCCCCCGCCCGCTGTACCAGGGAAACCCCCTCTTCCACCTTCTCGCGGCTCTCGCGCATGGCGGACACGGCATCGTTGGTGCTCTCCAGGATTCGGGTCACCAGCTCCGCCACTTCCTTGGCTCCCAAAGAGGATTGTTCGGCAAGCTTGCGCACTTCCTCGGCGACCACGGCGAAGCCGCGCCCCGCGTCTCCGGCGCGAGCGGCCTCGATGGCGGCGTTCAGGGCCAGCAGATTCGTCTGAGTGGCGAGGCTCGTGATGGTGTCGCTCACGACGCCGATGCGTTGGGAATATTCGTTCAGGTTCGTGATGAGTTCCTCCGTTCGGGTGACCGTGTCACGAATGTCTCCCATGGAACGGATGGTGAGCGCCACATCCTCCTGCCCCTTGCGGGCTGCTCCTTCCATGGTTCCCGCGTTGTGGGCCGCCGAAGCGGCCAGTTCCTTGGCGATCTGCACGAGAGAGGACAGTTCGAGGAGCACCTTGGAGGCCTCCACGGTGTTGGCCCGTCCCGTGGCGGTCTCCTCCGCGAGGTGGGTGTTGCTCTCCGCCACGTCGTTCACAGTGCTGGTGATCTCCTCGGAGGAGGCGGCGGTCTCCTCCGAGGTGGCGGAGAGAGTCTCGGCTTTGCGGCGAAGATCCAGCAGGATGTCTCGCTGCCGGGCGATCATCTCCGCCAGTGCGTCCGCCAGAGCACCCAGTTCATCTCTGGAGGTGATTCCGAAGGCGTTGCGGCCGAAGGAGAAGTCCCCGTCGCCGGCCCGGACGGCAAGCCCCATGATGTTCCGTATGGGATGAGCGATGGTGTTGCCGATGAAGAAGGAGATGCCGCTGAGGACGAGCACGGCGACGGCCATGGCCGTGAGGAGGAACTTCGCGGAGCGGTTTGCCGTTGCGTGGAGTTCCTCCGGGGGCACCACCACGGCAAGGGACCACCCCGGAGTGTGCGGCACGGGGGAGAAGAAAAGAATGCCCCGCGTGCCGTCCGGACGGAGGTATTCCACAGTGCCTCGCTCTCCGCCGACCATGCGTCGTCCTGCTTCGGCGAGGCCCCGGAAGCCCAGCGTATCCGAATCCAGAAGGTTGAGTTTCATGGCCCATTCCGGAGAGGGGTGGGCAATGACGAGGCCGTTGCCGTCGGCGATCCACCCATAGCCGTTTTCACCGATTCGGATGCTCTCGGCGAGCTTCTGGAGCGGCTCCAGTATCACTGAAGCGCCCAGAAGGCCCTGTGTGGCATCGTTGAAATCCTTGACCGCCGCGGCGACGACAAACGTCGTTTTTCCGGAAACCCTCGAGACGAGAGGGTTCGAGAGAACCAAGTTTTTGCCGTCTTTCATGATCGATGTGAAATAGCCCCGGTCTCCCACGTTGAGAATCTCCGTCCCCGAGGTGACATGGGTCTGACCATCCGGTCCCGCGAGGAGAAAGACCTCGAACATGTCCTTGTGTCGTTCGCGGACGCCCGTGAGATCCCGGCGGATCATCGTCCATTCCATCGTTTTTGTCGAATCCTGTTCGGCGAGCAGGGTCACCGTGTCCAGGATGCGTTCCATCCATGCGCCCAGCTCGGCTCCGCGGGCAAGCACAAGTTCCTCGGCCATGTCATAGGTCAGGGATTTCACGTCGCCGTTGATTTGTCGGTAAAGGACGATTCCCAGGATGCCAAGAAGAACCACCACGGCGGAGACGAACAGAACGAGAACCTTGGTGCGGATACTTTTCATCGAGAGCGCCCTCCTTGCGAGAAATAATTGACCTCCAGAATGTGAGGGGAAAAATGATCTCCCCAAGGTGTACTGATTTTTTACTAAACTATTGTATCATGTGCTTCACTCGTAATCTCGATGGTGTCTGTTAGAATGCGACATATGTATGAATTTTACATGAAAATTTACAGCTAAAAAGAAAAAATTCTCTGTGGGGATCACTTTTGCCCCGTGGAATCCGAGGAAAATAGCTGATGTTCCCGGCGGAAAATGAGTCGGAATTTCGACGATGCCACATCATCGAAAAGATGTCTTTTCGCGGCGCCATGCGCTATAGTCGATGGCAGATGTCCGTTTGCTCGCAGGGAGGAGAATGCTCGACCTGCCCTGTTCAGGACAGGATTTGCGGCGAGGGGGCAAAAATTCCACGCCCCGCCTTCTTTGTTCTCCTTCCGGGGAGCGGCGTGAGGCGAGCGCGTGATGTTTTAAAGCAAAGCAGCGGGCGTCTCTTCGTTTTCTCATCGGGGTGGAGGCGTTTACCGGTGCATTGTGGAGGAGCCTTTTCCGTTCGCGGGGAGTTCTTTCCGGTTCTTCTTCCCGTGCAAGGACTTTTTCAGGAGGGATCGCCGTGATTTCCCGAGGACTGGTGGAACTGTTCTTCTCCGGATTCAGCATCGAGCGGTGGAACGACCATCCTCGCCCGGTGCAGCTCACCGAGATGGACAAGCAGGCCCACAAATGTCTCATCGCCTGGGCCATCGCGTCATGGGAAGAGGGGGGGCGCGGGGACGCTTCGCTCCATCCGTCTCAAGCGGACGGGACGTTTTTGGCGGACCTCGTGGAGGGAGCGATCTTCGAATTTCTCCATCGTCTCGTGCTCACGGACATCAAACCCCCGGTTTTCTCGAAAATGATGGAGCGGCACGGCGATGAACTCAACGCCTGGGTGGTCCGGGAGCTGTCTCCGTTCCTCGAACCGCTGAAGGGAAATGTGGCGGAGCGCTTCGCCGCCTATTGGACGGGAACCGGCGCTCCGGGCCCGGAGGCAGCGCTTTTCGGAGTGCGACGGATCCTCCGGGCCGCCCACTATCTTGCTACCCGCTGGGAATTCGAGCTGCTCTATCCCCTGGCGCGGAACCTCTACGGCGTGGAGCGCACCCGGGAAAACATCAACGGGCGTCTTCGGGAGCATCTGGATATGCCCGTGGTGAAAGATGTCCTCGATTCCCTTGCGGGAATGGGTACGAGTTTCTTCGCGGATTTCGTGAATCTTCTGGGACAGCTCCGGTTCCAGAAGCGCTGGAGCCGCACCCCCCGGGTTCCCCAGACCTCGGTGCTCGGGCACATGCTCTTCGTGGCGCTCCTGGCCTATTCCGCCGCCCTGGAGGCGGGCCTTTCCAGGGAACGGGCAGCGATGAACTTTCTGGGAGGGCTCTTTCACGATCTTCCGGAAGTGCTCACCAGGGACATCATCTCCCCGGTGAAACGGGCTGTGGAGGGACTGGACGACCTGGTGAAAGAGTGCGAGCGGGAGATGATGGAGGAGACCGTCCTTCCCCTTCTGCCCAAGGAAGCCGCTGCGCGGGTGCGGTTTCTCACCGAACGGGAGTTCGAGGACCGCTTTTTCGCCCCTTCCGGAATCGTTCCCTTCCGAAACGACGAGGAAATCCCCGAGGGAGCCTTCGCCGTGAACGGCACTCTCCTGGACGGATGCGACAAGCTCGCGGCCTTTCTGGAGGCGTCCTTTTCCATCCGCCACGGCATCACCTCCTCGTCCCTGGAGGAGGCCCGGACGAGGCTCTTCGAGGCCTACGCGAAGAAGACCTTCCGGGGGGTGTCGTTGCAGTATCTTTTCGAGTTCTTCCGGTGAACTCCGGAAGCTGGCCTCTTTCGGGCACCTTGACGTATACCCTATAGGGCTATATACTTCAAAATAAACAGACGAATGGAGGGAAAACAATGCTTCAGGAAAAGCGCGCGGTGAAGACCCTGATCGTCGGCGGAGGACCGGGAGGACGGGTGTCCTACATGATGCTCCGGAAGATGGGCGTGGATTCGGTGGCTCTTGTGGCGGACGAGGAACCCACGGTGATCTGCAGCCTTCCCTACGGGGTGGGGCGGCGGCTCGTGCCCGACGGTCCCGAGGCCACGGTGGTGGACCTCGAAACGTCGCACCGGCTTCCTCCGGACATGAGCAAGGATGTCCTGTGGGGGCGGGCGGTCGCCGCGGACGGAGCGTCCCGAAGCGTCACGGTACGCACCGCCGAAGGTGACGTGACGGTGACCTACGAGACGCTCATTCTCGCGCCGGGGGCCGTTCCCTGGATTCCCCCCCTGGAGGGTGTCTTCGAGGAAAAAGGGAAGGTTTCCCGACCCGGACCGAAGGTGATGGTGGGCGACCGCCTTGTGGAAAAGAGCGCCCTCGCGCCTCATGTTCACGTGCTCCGGGGTGCTCAGGACGCACGACGGCTCGATGGGCTGGCCGGGACGAAGGGAACCGTAGCGGTGATCGGCTCCGGCGCCATCGGGCTGGAGGTCGTGGAGGCTCTCGTGGACCGGGGAAACCGGGTGATCCTCCTGGAGGCTCTTCCGCACGTGGTGGCCGCTCTGGATGCGGACATGGCTGCTCCCGTGGCGCGCCGCCTCGAAGAGCGGGGGGTCTCGGTATTCACCGACGCCAGGGTCACGGGCGTGTCGCCCCGGGGGCTTTCCCTGGCGGACGGACGTGACCTTGCGGCCACGGCGGTGGTCTTCGCCGCGGGAGTGCGTCCCGACACCTCTCTCGCGGCCTCGCTGGGGCTTCGGATCGAACGGGGAATCGTGGTGAACGAGGGAATGGAGACGAGCCTTCCCGGGGTCTATGCCGTGGGCGACGCAGTGCAGATTTCCGACTGTGCCACGGGGCTGCCGGTTCTTCCTCTCATCGGCACGCTCGCGATGCGGCAGGCCATGGTCGCCGTAGGTCGCATCGTGGGTATGCCCATGGCACTGCCGCCCGCGACGGTCTGGGGGGTGAGCGAGATCTTCGGTCTCCACTGGGGCGCCGTGGGATGGTCCCGCGAGGTGGCCGAGCGTGTGGGGCTCAAGGTAGACGTCCTCTCCCTGCCCGTTCGCTCCCGGGACCCCTTCATGCCCTCCGGAAAAGACGGGGTGTGGAAGGTGGTCGTGGCCGCCGAGGACGGTGGAGGACTCGTCAAGGGACAGATCCTGGGTTTTCAGGTGGTTACCGAGGGTGATTCGCCGCTCTCTCTGGCGGAACGGTTTGTCGACATCATCACCCGCCGGGAGCGCGTGTCCCACCTCTTCGGTCATTACTTCATCCACTCACCCTCGCACAACGCCGTGGACGATCCCTTTTTGGGATTTCTCCAGATGGGCATGCCCAAGGGGTATTGAGCCGAACCAGTTCGCGACGAAAAAGCGTACACCGTGCCCCGGAGCGCTCCGGGGCACGGTGTACTGTAACTACGGGGTTGACCGCATGGGGTCCGTGGCCTTTGTTGCGTTTGGAGTGTAAATCTACCGCCGGAAAGCATCCGCCTGTTTCGGAGAGTCCCGGGGGCGGATTTCCGGAAAAGACAGTCTTTAGGACGATGTCTCCGCGTTGCCGTTCTCAGAACTGTTGTGCCACCAGCGCGGCCCCTATGCCCAGGAGCAGGGAAAGAAACAGGCTCCGGGTAAAGCGGGTGGCAACGACCGTGACCCCGATCGCCGCAAGGCCGACGGTGCCCTGTCTCCATGCGCCTCCGGTCACGAGGGCGACGAGGATGCATCCGGGAAGGGCGTCGATGAGGCGACGGAAGGGGCCGGTCTTGGGAAGGCGCTCCGCCAGGAAAAGTCCCCCCGCCTTGAGGGTATAGTTCACCGCCGCCACAAGCCCGAAGAGAAGGAAGATCTCGCTGTGGGTCATCGGGATGCCTCCGTTTCGTCCTTGCGGAAGACTGCCACGAGAGCTCCTGCGGCGCCGCCGAGGAGGACGTGCCATGTTCCCGGAAGAATGGGGTCCAGCAGAATACTTCCGAGCGCCGCCGTCATCCAGGGAAAAGCATCCTGCCTGCCCCTCCAGAGTCCCACGGCCAGAACTGTGAACACCGCGAGAAACACCACGTCGAGGCTCGCCAGAAGCGCTGCGGGAACAGCCTCGGAGAAGAGATTCCCCGCCACCGTTCCCGCCACCCAGGCAGCCATGACGCACACGCCGCCGCCAAAGAGAAACGCCGGGCCGCCCCGCCCCTCACGGAAGGCAACCATAGCCACGGCCCAGTTCTCGTCCGCCACGAGGTGAAGGAGGAGGAGTTTCCGGAGGGTCGATGCGGAAGCCAGCATGGGCTGTAGAGATGCCCCCACGAGAAGATAGCGGAGATTGATCGCGAGAATGGCCGTCACGAGTCCTCCCAGGGAAAGCGCAGTGTGCCAGAGGTCGAGGATGATGAACTGGGCCGACCCCGAAAAGATGGTCACGTCCATCACGGCCACCTGAAGAGCGCTGACGCCCTTCCCGGCGGCGAGGACACCCAGCACTGCCCCGTAGGCTCCCACGCCGACCGCGACGGGAGATGTTTCAAGGAACCCCTTCGTAAAAGACATGTTCTTCCTCCCCTGCCTCTTCCAAGATGTGTCCTCTCTGCCCTGCGCAGGTTCTTCGAGGGGGGACCTGCCGGTGGAGCGGTGTCCTCCTGACCGGCACGTCCTCGTGCGAAACAGGTCCGAACACACTTCCGGCATGTTCCGTCGTCGTTCCGCGGCGAAAGGCTTCTCTTTCTGGAGATCTCACGGTAGCTGAAAAGACAAAAGAAGAACAGATACAGAAAAACCATAAATGCACGAAACAGTTTTGCGCCCCTCTCGGGACCTCCGCACGTTCGGGGTATGTGGCGTCGGGCGTCGCGAACGTGCGCAACAGGATGCAGAAAGGGGAGCCGCTCTTCGAAGCGGCTCCCCTTTCTGCATCCGTCTGTTTCGCGAAACA
>DIMS01000073.1:0-194 GCA_002425685.1 Synergistaceae bacterium UBA5560
ATATCTTTTTTATAAATATTATATAAATTTATTATTTCACGCTCAAATGTCTTTGAGTATTTTTCTCCTATAATTTCTGGACTTCCTGAAAAAATAAAACTGCCAATAGATTTATTATAAAATTCATAATCAATATAAGGATCTTCTTTTTTGACAAGACTTAACATTCTATACTTCTGAAGCCTCATGGCTCC
>DIMS01000073.1:221-19458 GCA_002425685.1 Synergistaceae bacterium UBA5560
ATAAAACTAAAACAAAGCTAAATAACGTTGAAATTAGAAAAAAAGAAAAGAGGCATCTTTTTAGGATTTTCTCTCGCATTGAGATCCTCCATGATGTTTACAATCTGAAAAAGGCGGCCTTTACAGGCCGCCCCAAAATTCCCACTTTGGATGATTTCTCTATTTTGTTTTCACCTCGAAGGTCGCGAAGGTCTCCTTGGAGAAGGGCACCACGATCTCTCCGGCGATGATGCGCGCCTTGAGCGCCTCCACATCGGCCAGAAGCGCCGCGTCCACATGCTTCGACGTGGTGGGGGCGATGTCCACACCACCCTCGGCGAGTCCGTAGGAGATGGTGCTTCCCCCCTGCCATTTTCCCTCGACGAGATCCTTCGCCACGTTGAAGATCGCGTTGTCTACCCGCTTCATGGCACTGGTGAGCACATTGTCCGGCGCGAGGTAGTTCTGGTCGCGGTCCACGCCGATGGCCCACTTGCCCTGTTCCTTCGCTGCTTCGATGACACCGTCACCCGCGCCGCCAGCAGCATGGAACACGATGTCCGCCCCCTGCTGATACATGCTGTTGGCGATGCTCTTGCCCTTCGCCGCGTCAGTGAAGGACTCCGCGTACTGACCGAGCACCTCCACGTCCTTGCCCGCCTGCATCACCCCGGCCCGGTAGCCGTATTCGAAGCCCCAGATCACCGGGAAGGACATGCCGCCCACAAAGCCGACCTTGCCGGTCTTCGTCATCCTGCCCGCGATGTACCCCACCAGGAAGGACGCCTGTTCCGCCTTGAAAACCACGCCGACGAGGTTCTTCGGCGTCTCGTCCCAGGCGAAGTCGATGATGGCGTACTTCTGGTCGGGGTTCTGCTTCGCCGCGCCCAGCACCACGTCGGCCATCTTGAAGCCGATTCCCCAGATCAGGTCCGTTCCCGCGTCGAGGAGCGTCTCCAGGTTCGGCCCGTAGTCCGCATCCTGCTTCGACTCGATGTAAGCGGCCTTCACATCCAGCTCCTTCTCCGCCCGCTGCAATCCCTCCCATGCGGACTGGTTGAACGACTGGTCGTTCACGCCTCCCACGTCGGTGATCATGGCGACGGACAGCTCCGCCGAAGCGACGCCCGGCGCCAGGACGACCGACACCGCAAGAACGAACATGCCCAGGACGGCGACGACACCCCCCATCCCCCGGAAGAAACGCCCTCCCGCTCCTGTTCCTGTTCCGTTTCCACAGATGTGCGTTCGCATGACTTGCCATCGTCCTTTCGTTCTTCCATCGCCATCGCTCCGGGGCAAGGAAACGCTCTCGCTCTCCGGAGCCGTCCACCGGTTCGTTCCATACCGCTCGCCACTATGCTACCGCTTCGAAGGCGAACATGCAAGACGAATAGTGAGCTTCCCGATGCTCCCCTTTCTCCGTTGCGCCTCCGCGCCGGAAACAACCGTCTCTGTGGTGTTTCCACCAGAAGAACGCGCTTTCCGGACCTCGCCCCGCGTCCGTCCGTCAACGCCGGACGAGGTCCGGAAGCTTCTTCTCTGCAGCACGCTTCCTGCGGAATCCGTCCAGGCGGTCAGGCCGAAAGATGTCCCCTCCGGGGAAGAGCCTCGATGATGGCAGCCCCGGAAGACGTTCCCAGGCGGCTTGCCCCAGCGTCGAGCATCAGGAGGACATCCTCCAGAGTGCGGATGCCCCCCGAAGCCTTCACCCCCATGCGGTTGCCCGCAGTGCGCCGCAGGAGCCGCACGTCCTCCACCGTGGCGCCGCCTTTGCCGAACCCCGTGGAGGTCTTCACGAACAGCGCTCCGGCCCGTTCCGCCGCGCCGCAGGCGGCCACCTTCTCGCCGTCGTCGAGAAGACAGGCCTCGATGATCACCTTCACCAGCGCTCCCGCTCCCCGGGCACATTCCGTGACGGCCCGGATGTCCTCTTCCACGCCGGAGAGATCACCCGCCTTGAGAAGTCCCACGTTGAGCACCATGTCGAGTTCCCGGGCACCGTCCTGAAGGGCGAGGAATGCCTCCTGGGCTTTGACGGCGGGGAGGTTAGCTCCCAGCGGAAAGCCGACTACCGTGCACACCGCCACATCGCTCCCCGAAAGATGTTCCGCCGCAAACGCCACGTAGCAGGGATTGACGCAGACCGACGCGAAGTGGTAGTCCGTCGCTTCCTCACAGAGCCGGCGAATGTCCTCCGGCGTGGCCCCAGGATGCAACAATGTCGAATCGATGATTCCCGCCAGCGTCTCCCTGGTCCAGCCGTTTCCGCTTGCCTCCATACGCCCTCGCACCTCCCCTTGCCGCTTCCGGTCATTTCGACCAACCATGCCCGACTCTCTCCGCACACTGCGTCTGAGCGCTTCTCCTCCGTCGCCTCTGCGGCGAAGGGCTTCCTCCCGGAAAATCCCTCGCTCCTGACGCATTCCAGCAACAGATAGGGACTTCCGGCATCTTGACTTTTCTCCCGTCCCGAAGAAGAATCTGTCGTCGGCCTTCTGCGCCGGGACCCGCATCACGATCTTCCGGGACCCTCGCGCACATTGCCGCCGCAGACGCAAACGAGACGAAAGGGGCTTCTTCATGGAAATGTCTCTTCCCTCGCACTGGAACAAACCGGTTCGTCCCGCGCCGGAACGGACAAAAGCTCGTGGTCCCTATCCGGCATGGCAACGGTGTTTTCTCATCCTCGCCATTCTAGCACTGACTGATCCTCTTTGCTGTATTTCATGGGCACAGAGTCCTTCTTCCTCCACTTCTCCCGCGCAGCACATGGCGGCCCGCCAGGCCTACGATGAGGGAATCGACTTCCTTCGGCGCCGACGCATCGACGACGCCGTCGCGGCCTTTCGCCGTGCTGTGGGCGCCGACGCGGACTTCGCCGCAGCCTGGGCAGAACTCGGGCTCGCGCTCGAAGGGCTCGAGCGCCACGAACAGGCTGCGGACGCTCTGGAGCAGGCGCTGGTTCTCCGCCCGGACTACTCCATCGCCCGGTACATCCTCGGCACCGCCTGCAACGCCCTGGGGAGGTGGAGCAACGCCCTGGGATGCTTCGAGGAGATACTCTCCAGGCACCCCTCCTTCGTCGCCTATCCGGAATTCCACTACCAGCGGGGATGCGCCCTCATGGGGCTGCACCGGTGGGACGACGCGGCGGAAAGCATGTGCGAGGCCATTCGCATCAATCCGAACTACAGCCAAGCCCACTGGGAGCTGGCGCGCATCTACGACATGCTCGGTTTCGCCCCCCTGAGCGAGGAGGCCCATCGCACCGCCCTGCGCCTCGATCCCTCCCTGCGGCATCCCGCCGGCCTTCCCGGGCTGGAGGAAGCACCGACGCTCCCCGCCGCCGCGGCAGCGACGGGAACGACGGTTCTGGGCAAGTGACACGGCACATCGCGTGCCATTGATCGTTTCCGGAGGAATCCCATGAAAAAAACGAACGCCGTGCGGCTTCTGGACAAGCTGGGTATACCCTACGAACTGATGGAATATCCCGTGGACGAAGAAGACGTGAGCGCCGAGAACGTCGCCTCCAAGGTGGGCATGCCGCTGGAGCGCGTCTTCAAGACTCTCGTGGCCAGAGGCGACCGCACGGGTGTGCTCGTGGCATCCATTCCCGGCGGCGCGGAGCTGGATCTGAAGAAACTCGCCGCCTTGAGCGGCAACAAGCGGGTGGAACTGGTAGCCCTCAAGGAAGTGCAGCCCCTCACGGGATACATCCGCGGGGGCGTCTCCCCTTTGGGCATGAAGAAGACCTACCCCTACTTTCTCGATGAAAGCGCGTTCCATGCGGACCCCGAAAGCTGGAGCACCGTTCCCGTCTTTCCTCTCGGCGGACGCATTTCCGTGAGCGCCGGAGTCCGGGGCTGCCAGATCGTCCTGGAGCCCGAGGACCTGCGCCGTGCCACCGGCGCCGTTACGGGAGACCTGATCCACTCATCCTGATGGAGCATACTCTCCGGGGGCGCGTTCACGCCCCCGCGCCGCCCATCTCCGCCTGTATCCATAGAGCCTGGGCCGCCGCACCCACCGCTGCGGCGAGGCTCCCCAGCTCACTCACCCGCAGCTCCACCTTCCCCTTGAAGGGCAGTGCGAGATAAGGCTCCACACGGGACCGCAATGCATCGAGGAATCCCTCACCCCGGCTCAGCCCTCCGCCGAGGATGATCGCCTGGGGATCGAAGATGTGCGCCACCGAGGCGACGGACCGCGCATAGGAGTCGAGCAGGCGGTCCCAGACGGGAGCAGCCCGTCCGTTCCGCTCGCCCCAGAGCATCCGAAGATCCGGAACAAGGCCGAGTTCCCGGGCGTGGCGCTCTCCGGGGTCCGCGCCGCCCACCGCTTCCAGGTGCCCCACACCGCCGCATCCGCACTGCTCGAAGGCGCCAACCACCATGTGCCCGATCTCACCCCCCATGCCGCTGCTTCCCAAAAGCAGGCGTCCCCCCAGGACGATGCCGCCGCCGATGCCCGTTCCCAGCGTGAACACCACATAGTCCGAAAGCCCCCGGGCCGCACCGCCCCACCCCTCGCCCAAAGCGTAGCAGTTGGCATCGTTCTCCAGAACGACAAAGCGCCCGAGCTTCTCCGCGAGAAGACGCCGCAGAGGCACCCCCGCCCATCCGGGAAAGTTCGGCGGCTTGAGGGCGTGCTCCCGCTCAAGGTCCAGCATGCTCGGGACCCCCACCCCCACGGGGACATTTCTCGGAGCAAGGCGATCCGCAATATTCCGGATCTGGTCCGTTACATCTTCCAGCGCCCTGCCCGGCGCCGTCGCCTCCTCCAGGGACTCCTCCACCACTCCGTCCGCAACACGGGCGGCAAAGATCTTATGTCCTCCCAAGTCCATCCCCACCGCGCATCCCGAAATGTCAGGCAGCCCGCCTCCGTGCCGTATCATCCTCCCGCCTCCCTTCCCGTCCAGTATACCCAAAGAGCACCGTTTCAACGGTTCCTTTGGATTTTCCGGGGATGTCCCCGCTGCAAAAACGGATGCGCGGCCATTTCTCTTTTGCACCAAACATCGTTTTCCCCGAAGAGAGACTGGTGACGCAAAAGGGGAAAAAGCGACACAGCCCCGCTTCTGGAACGGGGCTGTTCCTGTTACAGGCCTTTCGCAAAAACATTCCGACATCCGTTTTCACACCCGTCGCCGCTGCTACCATCACTGCCACAGTCTCACCGATACACCTTCCGTAACGATTGCCGTTTCCGCGCCCGCAGGGCCATTCACGACCACGGCGAACTCCGTCAACCAGACAAAGCCGACAACCCGTGATGTACCAGAGAACATGATGGCCTCCTGGCGCCGCCTGCTGCTCTTGGCACTCTTCGTGCCGAGCAAAACATTCTACATAAGCACGAAAAAATCGAGCAAACTAAAACAAAAACATATTTTAATAATAGCAATTTATTCTTTAGTATACTTATCATATTTTTTAAAATAAAATGATCCAATCTGCACATTTTTGGAGAGAGTGCAACTTTCAAGAACTCCGGAATCGTCAAAAGAAATCAAGTTGGAAGAACCACCCTTGCAAGGGACTCCCTGTATGCACAAATCACTATTCGAGTACATTGTTTTTATTTCTCCATTATAGTAAAAGCTATGTCTTATTCCTTCAGAACCCAATCTACTTCCGCTCAAAGAGTATCCGTGTATATTCAACATATAAGGAAAAGAGCACGAAAAATACTCTTTATGATATTCGATCCATGTATTTTCGGGAATCCATATTCCATGGAAATACACAGATTCACCGCGGTATCCAGCAACTACCGAATAGTCCCGCTCTAAATGCACCCAGTCTTTATAGCAATAGCCTCCTATTTTTCCTTTTTTACTTAATTTACATATAATTTTCCCGCTTGACGTTACCCTTGACTTTTCACATGTCACTCCGTTTATGGTTTTATCCGTCTCCCACTTCGGCATAGAAAAAGCAGCGACAAGAATAAAAAAAAGACACAGCGCAACACAAACTCGTCGAGTCATCGTCAATCCCACTCCGTGAGGGTCGTGTTTCGCTCGGGGCGGCTGCCTCCGAAGTTTTAGCCCCCGTCAGGCTTCATGCCGAACCTTTCTGGGCTGCAGCAGAAAGCTGTTGACAACCGCCAGAAAGAGTTCCGGCGCATCCTTGTGCACCTCGTGCCCGGCGAAAGGCACATTGAAAAAACTTGCCCCTTCGATCCTCTCGCACAACTCCACCGCTTCGTTCAGGGAGAAAAGATGATCTCCATCACCGCGCACGATCAGGCTTGGCGCAGTAATCCCAACAATCTCCGCATCCGGATAACCTGTAGTCGTCTGATCCGTCCAGAGAGCGACCACCGCTTTGACAAGAGCATCGAAATCCGGCGCCGGATTGACGGCCTTGTAATACTCCACGGAGTCGGGAAACATCTCGATCCACATGTCGGCCGTCAGTCCGTCCAACATCTCGAATACCGGACCATCCGCCTCCAGCTTCCACTCCGCGCCGATGGTAACGAGCGCTTCGATTTTCGCCGGGGTCTTGGCGGCAATGCGATACGCCACGATACCGCCATCGCTGAAACCAAGCAGCGCGCAGGAACGAACGCCCAAATGGTCGAGAATGCGCTCCACATCCTCCTGATATTGCCGGTAGGTCAACGGAGCGGAACCGAGCGTGGATTTGCCGTGCCCTCTGAAATCAATGCCGATGAAGTGGAATTGCTTGGGCAGCTTGTCGAGAATGGCGTTGAAATCGGTCAGAGTGCCCAAACCACCATGGAGCAGAACCAGAGGTTTCCCCGCAGGATCTCCGACGACTTCAAAATACAGCCTGGCATCGCCTATCTGGAGATATTGCCCGGAGCAATGCGTAAAACGGGACATGGCACACCCTCCTCAACTCGCGATGTAACGTCCGCTCCCGAAAACTCGGTTTGTCGAAAACGCTTCGACCTGATCTCACTCGCCTTTTGATGAAAGCTCTGACAAGCGAGCAAATTAAGGTGGCCCTCTTGTTCCGACCATGTCGGTGCCAAAGTTAGTTAAAGTCAGACGGCTGTGGTCCCCTGTTCGCAAAGTAAATCTCCTGCGGCAGTCAGTATCCCCACGAGAAGTGCGACCTCTCGCCGTTGTAGAAATTCAGGTATTCCTTAGCTTGGAAAAGTGGTCTAGTTTTTGGGGTCCACTCTAAATACCTCTTCAGGCATCAGGGAATAAGCAATCAAAAATGAGCAAGATTGTTGCCGTCTCCAGGCAATGGCAACTAAGAATTTTTTATAATAATTTTTATCTTTTAGACATAAGCTCTCTGGTTTTTATGAACTAGGTCCGTGTACTCCATACTAATCGCGTCGTGATGCTTGTCAAGAGATGCGTCGCATTTTTCTGAGATCGCCTGAAATCCTCGGTACGCATTTTCTCCCATCCATGTGAATCGAGAGAAGTCATCGCAAGCAAACTTAGTCGCAGGGACAGAGGGCGTTGGAGAAGACGCCTCGCCGGCCCTCTGCCCTGGAA
This sequence comes from Synergistaceae bacterium UBA5560, assembly GCA_002425685.1. Taxonomy (GTDB): domain Bacteria; phylum Synergistota; class Synergistia; order Synergistales; family Aminiphilaceae; genus Aminiphilus. Next base: position 7,696 of record DIMS01000073.1, read on the forward strand.
TCTGCGCCTTAGGGTCGCATCGCACATCTTCTCTTCCCGCTCCACAACGAACAGGGAGGGGTTCCCCCGGAACGTTTCCGGGGGAACCCCTCCCTGTGGTCTCGCTTTATTTGATCTGCGTCATGATCTTGCGCAGCGCCGTTTTCGCTGCTGCACCCCTGTGTTTGTCTTCCGGCCAAATCAGCCGAGGATGGCCTTCAGGTCCTCCTCGGGGGTGGTGATGGGCATGAGGTTGAACTTCTCCTGGAGTACCGCCAGCACGGGGGGCTTGACGAAAGCGGGCAGGGAGGGACCGATGCGCATGTTCTTCACACCCAAGTGCAGCAGGGAGAGGAGAATGCACACGGCCTTCTGCTCGTACCAGGAGAGCACCAGCGACAGGGGCAGACCGTTCACGTCGGTCTGGAACGCCTCGGCGAGAGCCATGGCGATGCGCACCGCCGAATAAGCGTCGTTACACTGTCCCACGTCGAGCAGACGGGGAATGCCCTCGATGTCGCCGAAATCGAGCTTGTTGAAGCGGTATTTGCCGCAGGCGAGGGTAAGGATCACGCAGTCCGACGGTATCTGCTTCGCCAGATCCGTGTAGTAGCTGCGCCCCGGCTTCGCTCCGTCGCACCCGCCCACGAGGAAGAAGTGGCGTATCTTGCCCGCCTTCACCAAGTCGATGACCTTTCCGGCGGCACTCATCACGGCGTTCCGCCCGAACCCGACCAGAATGCGGTGCTCCGGCTCGTCCTCGGCGAACCCAGGTGCAGCAAGGGCGGCCTCGATGACCGGGGAGAAGTCCTTCTCCGGGCCGATATGGGCGGCTCCCGGCCAGGCCACGAGCCCCGTGGTGAAGATTCTCCCCAGATAGCTGTCCTTGGGTTTCTGTATGCAGTTGGTGGTCATGAGGATGGGTCCGGGAAACGCATCGAACTCCTCGCGCTGGTTCTGCCAGGCACTGCCGTAGTTTCCCGCGAGGTGGGAATATTTCTTCAACCCCGGATAGGCCAGGCAGGGAAGCATCTCCCCGTGGGTATAGATCTTTATGTCTTTTCCTTCGGTCTGCCGGAGGAGCAGCTCCAGATCGCGGAGGTCGTGCCCCGAGACGAGGATGGCCTTGCCCTTCACGGGAGTCACCCGCACACTCGTCGGCTCGGGATGGCCGTAGGTTTCCGTGTTGGCACCGTCGAGGAGTTCCATGACCCGGATGTTCCACTTGCCCGCGTCGAGAGCCTTTCCGGTGAGTTCCTCCACCGTGAACGTCTCGGCACTGAGGAAATCGAGGAAGTCGTGGAAGAAGCCCATCACGTCGTCGTCCACATGGCCGAGCACGGCGGCGTGATCCGCATAGGCAGCGCTTCCTTTGAGCCCCAGAAGCACCAGGTCGTGCAGCCCCTGCACCACCTCGCCCCGTTTCTCGGCGAACGCCTCGGGGTTGACCTCGCCGCCCTGGCGGATCAGGCCGCTCCGGTCAGGCGCGAGTCCAAAGGCAGCGGGGCCGCCAAGCACCTCAGGAGTCTTCCTCGCTTTGGCGCAGGCATCCTCGTAGAGTTTCTTCGCCTCGGCACGTACCGCCTCGGCCCTGCGAATCATGGTCTCCATGCGCTCTTCGTCGAAGTTGACGTTGGTAATAGTGGTAAAAAGCGCCTCCACGACGAACCGGTCGATCCCGGCATCCTTCACCCCAAGCCGCCGAGCACGGGCGGCGTACATGGAAACCCCCTTGGTCACGTAGAGCAGCACATCCTGCAGATCCGCCACCTCCGGACTCTTGCCGCACACGCCCCAGGCCGTGCATCCCGTTCCCTTTGCCGTCTGTTCGCACTGGTAACAGAACATGAAATCATTCCCCCTTCGCTCTCGAAAGATATACCTACCCCTGCCTGCGGAAACGGTACCGCGTCGTTCCGTCCTCCAGAATCTCCCCGCGAATGCCAACACGCACTAAACGCAGATCCAGATCACGTCCCACCTGCTCCACCGCATTCTCCACCAACCGCTTCAACCCGCCGCAACAGGGAACTTCCATATAGATGACCGAAATCGATGGTGTCGCGTTAGCTTCTATGATAGCAGCTATCTTTTCTTGGTAAAAGGCAGCATCGTCCAGTTTGGGGCATCCCACAAGGCAAACCCGGTTCGGCCCCCGCAGAAAGGTTGCGTGGAAATCGGGATGGGCGAAGGCGGTGCAGTCTGCGGCCATCACCAGATGCGCGCCCTGCAGGTAGGGGGCGTTCACGGGAACGAGCTTGAGCTGCACGGGCCAGTTGGCGAGTTCGGACACCGCACTTCGCGGCGCTTCGTCGGCGGTCCGATGCTCCTCCTGGAGCGGTTCTCCCCTCTGCGCCAGAGATCGTGCGGCCGTACCGGGACACCCTTTTCCGCGCTCTCCCGGAGTACTCCGCAGACCCCGCACCGCCGTTCCAGGGCAACCGCAAGGCAACGTCTCTCCCGAGACGACCGATCCAGAGAGGGGCTCCGTCTCTTTTCCGTCCGAAGTCCGGGCCGCCAGGTGGCGCCTCACCGCCTCTTCGTCATAGGGAGCGGCCTCGCGCTCCACAAAGGTGATGGCGCCGCGGGGACACTCGCCGATGCAGTCCCCGAGCCCGTCGCAGTAGGAATCGCTCACGAGCCTCGCCTTGCCGTCTACGATGCGGATCGCTCCCTCGTGGCAGGCGTCGGCGCAAAGGCCGCACCCGTCACATTTGCTCTCGTCGATCTCGATGATCCGCCGCACGTTCTTTCCCATCGTTCATGTCCTCCCTCTCAGGTCCGCAAGGGTCTTTTTCTGCAGATACGCCACGAATTGCCGGGTCAGGTCCGCGAGAAGCCCGCCGAAGATGCAGCTTCCGAAGGGGCACTCGGTCCGACGGAGAAGGCAGGAGTTCTCCCGGGGAACTCCTTCCATGGCCAGGTAGATCTGAAACAGCGTGATCTCCTCGGGAGCCCTGGCGAGGGCAAAGCCTCCCCGGGGACCTCGGGTGGAAACCACGAGGCCTTCCTTGACAAGGCGCTGGAAGACCTTCGCCAGATGGGCCTCGGAAGCGTCCGTCGCGGCGGCCATGTCCTTCACGCTCATACGCCCTTCCGGCCCCACGAGCAATCCCATGCCGTGGAACGCCAGAGACACCGCCTCGGAAATCTGGACCACCGTACTCATGGCTGCCCCCTTTCTATTTAGGAAAAATAATACCTGAATACCTGTTTCTTGTCAAGCGCATTCGACATGACCCAAAATTCGTTTTTCGACAAGGGCATCTTTCCAGAAAGACGTTTTTAAGGGTATTTTTCCAGTTTTCGGGGAACATTGCCGAAACTGCAGATGTGGTATCCTAAGGGGAGCAAAGGAGGTGATGCCCATGGATGCGATCAACGCGATCCACTCCGCGAATGCCGCGGGAACGGCCGTGCAGATTCAGATGGCCGTGACGAACAAGATCATGGACACGACTACGGCACTGCAGCAAGACATGATTTCGCAGCTCTTTGCCAGTGTGGGCATCGGCAGAAACCTCGACGTGATGGGTTGAGGCTCCCCCATCCCAAAAGCGGGGTCCCCTAGGGGACCCCGCTTTCGTCGTCAACGCATTCTTTCCCTAAGACACTCTTCTTCCGATGCGTTCTCCCGTTCCTCCGTACCTCTCGCGCTGTCCTTCCTCCGCACTTCCTCACTCAAGGGGCACAGGTCCGCCGCACCGAGGCAAACGTCTCTGGCGAAACCACAAGGAGCACATGAGTCTCCTCGGGGGGAACATCGGTCCGGGCAAGCTCCACGAAGGATCCGTCCCCGCAGCGCATCACCGCCGACAGGAACTCCGTCTCCTTCCGGTTGTCCATGCCGATCACGAAGGAACCGTCCTCGCGCAGCAAAAAACCCCGTTCCTCGAAGGCATCCTCCGCCGCATCGTTTCCGACGACAAGGGCGATTCGAGAGGTCTCCACCGTCTCTCCCTCCGGAAAGGCGAGAAGTCCCGCAACTTTCCTGGGAAAGCGGGCAAAAAGGGAATTGGCTGCTTCCCCCGAAGCGAATTCCACGGAGAGAGGACCGGAATCCATTCCGTAGACGTAGGGAACGCGGAGCGTGAAGGGGGACGTATTGTCCACGGCCTGCCGCGTGCCGTCGGGAAAGCGCACCGTGCACTGTCCTTTCAGGTTCTGCCCCCGGATGTGGAGGAAATTCGTCACGGGGTCGGCATTCACCCGCAGAAGCAAAGGGGTTTCCTTCCCCGCGTTGAACACCCCAGCGGGAATGAAGTGCCTGGGAAAGGCGCCGATGTTCTTCACCGCGTCCGCCGACGCGGGCGAGGGATCGCCCGCGACCTTCCGGGTGATCCAGTTCTTGACCATGGTGTAGCGCGCCTCCAGGCTGAGGCTTCCCTCAAGGCTCACCAGGACCCGTTCCCCCGGAGCGAATCCGGAGGGCCACACAAAGCGGACCGCATCGGCGCTCACCGCCCGGGGCACCACGGCAACCTGGGAACGCTCTCCGTGGAGCACCACCTTCACGGTGCCGATGCGCTTTTCGTCCAGGCGAAAGGTACTCGCCCCCCGGGACGCGGGATTCTCCAGAAGGAGCATTTCATCGCCGGGATGGGCCGCACAGGTCCAGTACCAGTCTCCCGGGTCCTCCGGATCGGCGATCCGCGTGCTGCCGAGTCCGAGGGTTTCGTTTTTCAGATACACCGAAAAGGGCTCTTCTCCCGTTTCCCCGAAGGCCGCACCGGCACCTCCTCCGGGTACGGACGCCCCCATCAGCAGAAAAATCCACAGAGTGAGCAAACGCAACAACATTCGCGCCACGGGCAACCCCCTCCTTATCCTCCGAAAAACAAACGCTCTTTCTCCTAGACTTCTCCCGGGAAGCGGACTTTCTGTGGCAACGCGCCGCCTTGTCGGCACCATCCGCCGATCCGGCTCTTCTTCTCCCGCCCCTCCGCCTGTCCGCACGAGCTTTGCTCACCGGCGTCATTCTAGCATTGCCGGAACGAGGCACCTCCGCCACATGACGGAAACGCCGCTCCGCCTCCGCAAGCGCCCGCACACGCAAAGCGTCTCTTCACGAACGCGGCACAAAGCAAAAAACCTCCCCCCTCGCCATGAGCCGGGCAAGGGAGGAGGCATAAAGGGTCGTTCCTGTCGTGGCTGGTTCAAGAGCCTCGGGATGCGCTTTCCCTCGGTGGGGGTGTTTCCCGCCCGGGCTGGGTTCCGTCAGCAAAGAGCCGTGGAGACCTTCGGCGTGTTCAGGTCCGACACTTCCGAAAAAAGCCGCACGCAGAGGGATGTCCGGGCGCATCGAGAGGTGCCCCCTTCAGCTTAAAACCCCTCCTGGGCAGTCCGGGCGATAATCTCCTCCTGATGATGAATGTCCAGGTCCACGAAATAGTCGCTGTATCCGGCGACGCGCACCAACAGGTCCCGGTATTCCAGGGGGGTCTTCTGGGCGGCCCGGAGCGTCTCCGTGTCCACCACGTTGAACTGGATGTGGTGCCCGCCGAGGCGGAAATAGCTCCGCACGAGCTGCGCGAGCTTTTCAAGCCCCTCCTCCCCGGCGAGGACCGAGGGAAGGAAGCGCTGGTTCAAGAGCGTTCCGCCGGACTTGATCTGGTCCATCTTGCCCAGGGACTTGATCACCGCCGTGGGGCCCTTGCGGTCCGCCCCGTGAGAGGGCGACGTGCCGTCCGACTCGGGCAGATGGGCAAAACGTCCGTTGGGCGTGGCGCCGAGCTTCTTGCCGAAGTAGATATGGCAGGTTGTGGAGAGCATGTTCAGATGGTAGGTGTCTCCCTTGGTGCTCGGCTTGCCGTCGATGGTGCGGAAGAGCGAGTCGTAGACCCGGCGCATGATACCGTCCGCGTAGTCGTCGTCGTTGCCGTAGAAGGGGGTGCGGTTGAAAGCAAAGAGCCGAAGCTGTTCCTCCCCCTCCCAGTTCTTCGCCAGAGCACCGAGCAATGTCTCCATCGGAACCGTCTTCTCCTCGAAGACATGCTTCTTCAGGACGGACATGCTGTCCGTCACGGTGCCGATGCCGCAGCACTGGATGTAGGTCGTGTTATACCGGGGGCCGCCGTTGTAATAATCCTTCCCCTTTTCGATGCAATCGGCGATGACCACCGAGAGGAAGGGCGCGGGGGCATACCGGGCGTACATGCGCTCCAGGTAGTTGTTCACCTGGATTTTCGTGTCCACCACGAAGGCGAGCTGTTTCTCGAAGGCCGCATAGAGGTCGTCGAAGGAGGCGAAGGTGCGGGGATCCCCCGTTTCCATGCCGATCTTCTTTCCCGACAGGGGGTCCGTGCCATTGTTGAGCACGAGTTCAAGCACCTTGGGCACGTTGAGATACCCCGTGAGAAGATAGGCCTCCTTGCCGAAGGCGCCGGTCTCGACGCAGCCGCTGGTGCCGCCCTCACGGGCGTCCTCCGGCGTCTTGCCCACGCGGACCTGCTCCATGACCACCACGTCGGCGTTGAAGAGCGAGGGATAGCCCAGACCATTCCGGATGACCCGCCCCGCTGCCTTGAGGAGGCGGTCCGGAGTCTTGGTGCTCACCTGCACGTTCCCCTGGGGCTGGAGAAGGCGCAGCTCGTCCATGACCTCCAGGACGATGTAGGAGACCTCGCTGGACCCGTCGGAACCGTCGGGGCGCAGTCCGCCCAGGTTGATGTTCGTGAAGTCGTTGTAGGTACCGCTCTCGGCGGCGGTAACGCCCACCTTGGGAGGCGCGGGGGTGTTGTTCACCTTGATCCAGAAACAGGAGAGCAGCTCCTTGGCGCAGTCCCGGTCGAGCGTTCCCGCGGCGGTCTCCGCCTCGTAGAAGGGAGCGAGGTGCTGGTCCAGGTGTCCCGGACTCATGGCGTCCCAGCCGTTCAGCTCCGTGATGGTCCCGAGATGGACGAACCAGTACATCTGCAGCGCCTCCCAGAAGGTTCGCGGCGCGTGGGCGGGTACATGGTGGCAGACCCGGGCGATCTGGAGCAGTTCCTCCTTGCGAAGAGGATCCTTCTCCGAGGCGGCCATCTCCTCCGCAAGGGCGGCATGACGCTCGGCGAAGAGAATCGCCGCGTCGCAGGAGATGCCCATGGCCTTGAGTTCCTCGTCCTTCTCCGTCGCCTCGGGATCGTTCAGGAAATCCAGAGCGGCCCTTGCCTCGGCGATCTCTTTCTTGAAGTCCAGCATGCCCTTGCGGTAAATGGTTCCGTCGAGCGAGGTGTGGCCGGGAGCCCGCTGCTCCATGAACTCCGTAAAGAGCCCCGCCTCGTAGAGGTCCTTCCATCCCTGGGGAATCTCCGCGAAGGCGCGGTCGCGCATGCTCCGCCCCTGCCAGTAGGGAATCACCACGTTCCGGTAGAGTTCCACATCCTTGGGATCGACGAGGTAACGCTGCATCGACCTGGTGTTGAGCACCTCAAGATCCTCCACGGAATGGCAGGTCAGCTCGGGAAAGGTGGAGACTGCCTTTGGAGCCGGGCCGCGCTCGCCCACGACGAGTTCGTCCTCTCCGATGTAGATAGTCTTCTTCTCACAGAGATTCTTGAAATTCAGCGCCCGAAGCACGGGAACGGAATACCGCCCCGCGTTCTCCCGGTAGAACTCCGTCACGAGCACCGCCCTTTCGGCGGAAAAGCTCGGAGCGGTCTCGAAACTCAGGTGCCGCAGCCGTTTTACTCGTTCGTTCATGATTCTCATCCTCCGATCGTCACACTCAGGCCGCTTCGGGACAACAGTTCCGCCGCCCGCTCCATCTCCTCCGAAGACGGCGTTGCAAGGCTGGAAAGCGCGTAGGTCCTGCCGAGCTTCCGGTATTTGTCCCGTCCGCTCGGATGGTAGGGAAGCAACGAAACCTTCCGGACGCTCTGCAGCGTCGTCACAAAGGCTCCGGTATCGCACAGGTTCCTTTCGTCGTCGTTGATGCCCGGAATGAGCGGAATACGTATCCAAAGGGGTACATTCCGATCGCTCAGCAGACGTGCGTTTTCGAGGATCAGTTCATTGGGAACCCCCGCAACCTCCTCGTGGCGCCTTGAATCCATGTGTTTGAGATCGTAGAGGAAGAGGTCCGCCAGCTCCGCCACGGCGAGAAGCGTTTCGGAGGGGGCATAGCCCGAGGTGTCCACGGCGGTGGCAATCTCCTCGCCGCGACACGCCCGGAGCAGTGCCGCAAGAAACGCAGGCTGGCTCAGAGGTTCTCCGCCGGAGAAGGTGACCCCTCCGCCGGACTGATCGTAGAAGAGCACGTCCTCCCGCACCGTAGCCATCACCTCCGCCACAGAGAGAGATTTCCCGGCCATCTCCAGCGCATCCGCCACACAGGCGCGACAGCAGGCACCGCAGAGAATGCAGCGCTTCCTGTCCAGAATCACGCCACCGTCGGGCGAGGGAGCGAGAGCCTTCTCCGGGCAGGCGGCGATGCAGGCACCGCAGCCGATGCAGGAGCTCGGTCGATGCAGCAGCTCCGGCCAGAAGGACTGACTCTCCGGATTATGGCACCACAGGCAGGCAAGGGGGCATCCCTTCAAAAACACGGTGGTTCGAATGCCCGGCCCATCGTGGACGGAATATTTGCGCAGATCGAACACGATGCCCCGGACATCCCACTCCATGACTCAGACTCCTCTCTTGCGATCCAGCTCGGCGCTCCGTGCAAAATAGTACTTGCGAATGAATCGCTCCTGCACGGCAAAGCTCCAATGCACATCCCGCACGTACTCGGCGGCGCCGTTATAGTCCTCCTTGCGGAGCAGACGCAGCATCTCCGCGTGTTCCCCCGTGGAGATGACCTCCCAGTCCTTGACGAATCCTTTGCTCCGGGGAAAGTCGTAAAGCCGTTCCTTGAGAATGTGCACCGAATGCAACAGGTCGTCGTTGTCCGAATAGCCGAGGAACACGTTGTGGAACGACAGATTCTTCGCGTAGAAAAGGTCGAAATCATCCACTTCGAGAGCGGCGCGCATCTCCTCGTTGTAGGTTTCCATCCGGTCCAGATCCTCACTCCGAAGCCGAAGCGCCACGGAGGAAAGAACCGCGCTCTCCAGTGCCCCCACAATCTGGTAGATATTCCGGATCTTCTCCAGAGTGAGCACGTTCACCATGGCGCCCCTTCTGGGAAAGATCGTGATGAAACCTTCCGATTCGAGCTGGAAAAGCGCATCCCGAAGCGGCGTCTTGCTGATGCCCAGCTCCTCGCTGATCTCGTTCAGGTTGAGAAAGGACCCCTGCTCGAGATGTCCCTCGTTGAGCTGCTTCTTCAGATATTCGTAGACCATCTCCCGAAGCGACTTGAGCACGAAACGCGCCGGCTTCTCCATTCCACTTCCCCTCCACCCATGCATAGATTCGCTGAAGCTTCGCAGTATTCGCGACCAAAGCACGACAACTCCGACGAAAGTCTTTTGACAGGCACCCGACAGGCACCGCGTTGACGGAAAGGGGGCAATGAAATGGGATGCAATGTATCACAAGCATATTTCCACTCCTCTTATCTGTCAAGTGGAAACATGCAACCCCTTCCAAAATCGGATTCTTTGCAATTCCATCGAGAGGAGAGCTGATGCATTGAATACTTTATTTTCTTTATCAATCGCGCTTTGCGGTCACGATTTTCACCGACATCTCCGGTCACACGGAGAGCGCCGTGGCATCCACCGCAAAACCCTCCGCGCAAACCCTCGCTTGCATACATTGTACCCCACCTCTCTTCAAAGACAACTCTTTCCACATTCTCAGGAGAAAAACCTTCTTCACCCACACTGCTTCGTGTCAGGAAACACTCTCACCAAAGAACGACGATTTCTTTCCACTTTCTTTGTGCCACACATTTCGCTGAGGAAAGATGTTTCTCTTGCATCTTCCGAACAAAAAACCAGAGAGCATCACGTCGTCTCCTATCACACTCTTCCTTGAACACTCATCTTCTCATTCGAGTCGATCAACTCTTCGACGAAAACACTCAAAGAAATTGAGTTACTCTTTACAAAAAATCCCTAGATATCTATAATTACAGATAAAGAAACTCCGAGAGATGGAGGTTTCGAATTTCAACCAGGAGGTGTCCTTCATGGCAAGACCAAGCAAGAATCCCCACTCCACCATCGCACAGCTCCGTTCCGCCCTCGGCATCGGCCAGGCCGATCTGGCGCGGCTCCTCGGCGTGTCAAACATCACTATCAGCAACTGGGAAACAGGTGACGCCGTCTCGAAACGGGGCAGCGGCGGCGACACATTGGCGGCAGTCATGGCAATACTGAAGCAGGGTGTCAAGGAACCGGGCTTTCTGGAGCCGGAAGTGCTCCGAAAATATCTCAAACTGGCCGCAAAGGGCGAGTTGCTCCCCTACTACACCCCCTACAGCGACCAGATGGATGGCCAATACGCGGAGGCCATTGGTTCGGGACTCCTTGTGGGCGTCCTGCTGGCGCTGCTTTTCGACGCCCATCTCGAAAAGAGCGGAAAGGCCTCTCCCAGGCAGCACATCATGGGATCCGAGAGAATTCCCGTCACCACGCTGGAAAGCATGTCCGACGAGGACCTTTTCCAGAAACTGCTCCCCAGCTCCTCCCTCTGAGTGCAAGGGAGCTACCCGGAACCCTTTCCGTTGAGGATTCCGGAGCGAAACGCTCCTACCAAAGGACAGCGAAGGCATGACGACCGAAAGCGCAGACGGTATCATAGAACTCCACTCCGAGGAGGAACCCGGGGGACTCCTTCCTCGGAGCATGTATGGTCATCCTGAGATGGACGAAAGGAGGAGCACCATGCTCAACGATCTGTTTCGCATGGAGCATCATGTTTTCGAAGAACTCAACGACGCGCTCGCAGATCCCTCGAACCCCCTCGTGGCGGATTTCCTTCGGGTGGTGGCGAAATACGGCACGCCCGAGGAGATCAACGCCAAGGCGGACGAGGCGAGAAAAATTCCCAACATCCTTGAGAAACTCCGCGCCGCAGGGTCTCCCTATGTGCAGGATTTGGAATGGCTCGTTCGCGAGCGCGACCGGGGCGCCTTCGTCTCCATCGGCGAGTTCCGGAGCAATGTGCTGGGCGGCGCCACATCCTGCGCCTCCTTTGACGCGTCCCGAGCCGTGACGCTGGAAGTGAGCGCCCTCCAGTACTTTCCCTGGCTCATCACGGAGGCGAAAAAGGCCCTCGACGAGCGGGAGCTGATGCCCGGCCGTATCATCCGAGTCCGGAAAATGCGCGAGCAGGAGCAGGACGGCGATCTCCTGGCCGTCACCGCAGCAGCGCAAATTCTCGGGGCAAGCCTGGTGGAAACCCTGGACACCAAGGGTACCGACGGCTCAAACGTCCACCTGGGCGGCCCGGACACCATCACGGGGTACTTCGGCGGCATCGGCCAGCCCAATGCGCATCCTCTGGCATGGATCGACGAGGTGCTCTACTACTACACCACCTACGGCGTCCGGGAAGTGCTCAACATCAATCCGGGAACGGTCCTTCTCGGCTATCTCCTCTATCGGCTCGGCGTGAACGTGAAGTTCAAGATCTCCGTCTTCATGNNCATGGGGAACGACAACCCCTACTCGGTGCTCTGGACTCTGCTCATGGCCCGGCTCTTCGCCCGCCCGGACGGCAGCACCTCCCTGATAGGCTTCAACCTCTCCAATTCCATCGACGCCCGCCACCTGGAACTGGCGGGCGACATCCGCCGCACTCTGGGACTGGAGGACAAGGTCCGCATCGAACACCACATCACCGAATGCTACCGGCACATCGTCCGGCAGCCCTACTGCCGCCGGGACGACCTGCTCGACGTGGCGGAGC
>DIMS01000073.1:19480-19600 GCA_002425685.1 Synergistaceae bacterium UBA5560
CATTCCCAACATCTCCGCCAAGCACGAAGGGGGCGACCCGGAGAAAGAAATGGAGATGGAACGCCCCTCGGACATCCTGGACTACTTCCGGGACAAGCAGGAAATTCTCGCGAGCGGCGA
>DIMS01000120.1 GCA_002425685.1 Synergistaceae bacterium UBA5560
GCTTCGGCCGTTTTTTGGGAAGGGGGGCGCCGGCCTATGTTCCCCGGGAGAAGTTCTCGCCCGAGGCCTGTATTGCCATGATTCGAAAATGTAACGGTGTGGCGGTGCTGGCCCATCCCGGGCAGACCGGATTGCCGGAGGATCAGTTCGAATGCCTGCTGAGGGATCTGACGAACCTGGGGCTTTGGGGGCTTGAATGCGTTTCTCCGCACCATACAGCCCGGGAGATGTATGATTTTATGCGCTTGGCCGCGAAATACGGATTGTTTGTCACTGCCGGGTCCGATTTTCACGGCGCGAACCGTCCTGGAGTTTCCCTGGGAGTGACGGTCGAGGATGCGCTGCTTCCCTGGGCGAGACTTGGCATCGTAATGTAAGAAAATCGCCCGTTCCCGTGCTGTACTTCGCCTTGTCGTGTTTTTCACAAAAACGGCGACGTGCGGGGGCATTGGAGCGGGTTGGGACGAAAGGCAAGAAGAGCCCCCGTTTCCGGGCTCTTCGAGAGGAGGAAGCGACGTATGATGATAGATTTGCGGAGTGACACGATTACCCGCCCTACCGAAGAAATGCGCAAGGTCATGAGTGCCGCCGAAGTCGGAGACGATGTGTACGGAGAGGACCCGACAGTCCGGCGACTCGAGGAACTTGCTGCGGGCCTCACGGGACATGAAGCGGCGCTTTTCGTCACGTCCGGTACCCAGGGAAATCTGGTGGCTCTCCTTTCCCACTGTGCCCGGGGTGACGGCGCCATCGTGGGCAAGGAATGCCATATTTACAATTACGAGGGAGGGGGTCTTGCTGTTCTGGGAGGTGTGATGCCTCTTGTCGTGGACGATACGGGAGGCCTTCCCTCGACGGAATGCGTTCGGGCGCTATGTCGGGACGAAAATGTCCATTTCGCACCGGCCCGACTCCTCTGTCTGGAGAACACCCACAACCGCGAGGGAGGAAATGCGGTGGATCCGGTTGCCTATGGCGAACTCGTACGCTGCGCCATCGACGCCGGTCTGGCTGTCCACCTCGATGGCGCCCGGGTCTTCAACGCCGCAGTGGCCTGGAAGGTGGACGNNAAGGGGTTGGGTGCTCCCGTCGGTTCCGTGGTTTGCGGTTCGAAGGAATTTATTCGCCAGGCAAGGCACTGGAGAAAACGCCTGGGCGGCGGTCTCCGCCAGGCGGGTGTGATCGCTTCCGCCGGAATCGTGGCCTTGGAGCGCATGGTTTCTCGGCTTGCCGAGGATCATGGGAACGCCGCTCTCCTCGCGACATTGCTCCGCGAGGGGGGAATGGACGTGGAATCCTGTGCCAAGCCCACGAACATGGTGTACGTGTCGCTTTCGCCTTCCCTTCCCGGGGCTAAGGAAATCGCCGAGCGGTGCGGGAAGCGGGGAGTCGTTTTCAATCCCACCTCGCCCCGACGTTTTCGGCTCGTCACACATTTCGACGTCGACGAGGCGGATGTGCGAAAGGCTGCGGCAGTTATTCTTGAGGAGGCTCGTCCTTCGTGAGAGAGATCGCTCGTCGTCAGGACGTGGAGTCGATAGCCGGATGGCTTCTTGGCGAGGCCAAGCGTTATCCCGATGTAGGGGGAGCGGATGTGTTCTATGTCGCCGGTGTGGGAAGCAGCCTTTCTCTCCGTGACGGGGAAATCGAGGAAGACTCTTCGGGGCTGTCCTGCGGCATAGGATTGCGGTCGCTCCTCTCCGACGGACGCCAGGGCGTCGCCTTCGTGAACGGTCTTGACCGGAGGATGATGGAATCCCTTGCGGAATGGAGTGTCCACAATGCCCGTACCTCCGTTGCGGATCCTCATGCGGGTCTGAGTGATCTTCCCGACCGATGCGACGCGCCGAATCTGGACGTGGAGGATGAAGCGGTCTACGCGCTGAAAAGAGAGGATCGGCTTCGGGAGGCACATCGACTTCATGCCATGGTGGCGGAAAAGGACCCCAGGATCGTTTCGGTTCGCAGTGCTTTCTGGCACGACGGCTGGGGAGAATCCTTCTACGCGAACACCAACGGCTCCCATTTGTGGCATCGGGGCACTGGCGTGGGATGCGGTGTGACTCTGGTCATGCAGGACGGAGATGATATGGAGATGGGCGGTTCCGGAGAAGAACTCCGTTTTCTGGAGGATCTCCGGAGTGAAACAGTGGCGGCTCTCGCGGTGGAACATACCGCGAGGACCCTCGGCGGACGTCCGGTGCCGACGGGAAAATACACGCTGGTGCTTTCCCGGGAGGTGACGGCCGCTCTCCTGGACGAACTGGGGGAGCTTTTCCTCGCCTCGAATGTTCAGAAGGGAAGATCCCTCCTCAAGGGGAAGATGGGATCGGTGATGGCGCCTCCCTGCCTTTCCATCGTGGACGACGGACGCCTTCCGCGGCAGCTGGGGACGGCTCCCTTCGACGGGGAGGGTGTGCCCACGGGGCGCACGCTTCTTTTGGACCGGGGACGTGTTGCCGCCTTTCTCTACGACCTGCGAAGTGCCCGAATAGACGGTGCCCGGAGTACCGGCAACGGAACAAGAGGCATCTCCTCCGTGCCCGATGTGGGAGCGACAAATCTCTTTCTCCTCCCCGGTGCGGCGTCCCTGGAGTCGCTCCTTCGGGATGCGCGGCAGGGTCTCTATGTGACGGAACTGCTCGGGCTGCATACGGTAGATACGGTGAGCGGCGAATTCTCCCTGGGGGCAAAAGGTGTGGTGATTCGGGAAGGTTCTCTCGCCGAACCTTTCGCGGGTGTGACCATGGCGGGCAATCTGTTGGAATTCCTTGAGCGAATCGTTGCCGTAGGGGAGGATCTCAAGTTTTTCGGGAGTACGGGAGCGTGTTCTCTGGTGGTGCGAGATGTTTCGGTCGCAGGTTCGTAAAGGCGTTTTTTTCTGGGTGCTGTTTTGCTGTCTCGGCGTGATTTCCGGAGGCATGTCGTCGGATATCGCCTCGGCGCAGGAGGGACGAAAGCTCTGGAAGGGGAACGTCCTTCTGGGTGTTGTGCCTGTGCGTGCCGAGAAGTCCGGTTATTTCGTCTCACTGGAGAGCGTGGCAAAATTGATAGAGTGTTCTGTGTCGGTCAAAGGAGACAGTCTCTTCCTCTCCAAAGACGGGAAGATTCTGGAATTTGTCTCCGATGCGGCCGTGGCGAGATTGAACGGGCAGATACAGCCGTTACGCCATACTCCACTGGTTCGGGATGGAACGTGGTGGGGAGAGGCCCAGGGAGCGCTGCCCCTTTTGAACAGGCTCCTCGGTCTTCCCGGAGGAGCGACGGGGCTTCGTTGGGCCGGAACGGGGACGGTGGAGGAGGAAAAGCCCCTTGCCCCGTCTCCGGTTGTACAGCCTGAGGCTTCGTCGGAAGGAGCGCCTTCCCAGGTTTTGGAGGAATGGAGAAAAGAATTGGGTATGAAGACGCCTTCCCCTTCGGAATCACCGGCGGAGGGAGAGGCCCCCTCCGCCGGTGGCGGAGTGGAGCGCATCCGCTGGTGGCGGGAGGGANNAGGGCGACAGCGTTCGGGTTGTCTTCGATCTCGCTTCGGACATCGCTCCCCTGGTTTCCCGCAAGGGGGATACGGTGGAAGTCTGTTTTCCAGGAATCGTCGCCGGGAAGATCCAGGGCGGGACGTCCCCCTACGGAGAGGAGCTTTCCCTCGCGCTCTCCCGGAGCGGCAAGGATCTCCTCTGCGTTTTTTCACGACCTTCCGGAGCGGGGACGTTTTCCGAGGTGAAGTCCTTTCCCCTCTCGAACCCGCCTCGCTTTGTCCTGGATTTCGGCATGGGGGGTGCCGGTGTGACACGACTGCCTTCGCCTGCCACGCCGGTTCCGCCGGTGCCATCGGAGACGGAGTCCCAGGTACGGTCGCCTCTTCCCGTTGCCGATCCCGCATCGCCGGAGCCACCCCGGCGTATGACCAGATCCAGACCTCTTGTCGTCATTGACGCCGG
>DIMS01000106.1:0-3915 GCA_002425685.1 Synergistaceae bacterium UBA5560
TGGCTCATGACCTGAACAACGTATTGGGTGTTCTCGTTGGCTACTCCGAATTGCTACTGCGGGATTTGCCGGAAGGAAGCCGTGCAGAGAAGCACGCGAAAAATATTCTGCATGGTGGAGAAAGGGCGGCCGCCATCATCCAGGATCTGCTGACCATGGCTCGGCGGGGTGTATCGGTTGCAGAAACGGTGAACCTGAACCGGATCGTAACCGACTGTTTCAAGACCCCCGAATTCGAGTTGATGAAAGCTCATCATCCGGACGTCCGGTTCCTGTGTCAAACGGAGAAGGATCTGTTCAACATCAAGGGGTCGCCTGTTCACCTGAGCAAGTCCATCATGAACCTCCTGTCCAATGCCGCAGAAGCGATTCAGGGGGGAGGAAAGGTTACAATCACGACGGAAAACCGCTATGTGGATGCGGCCATCCCCGGCTATGAAGACACCCAGGAAGGCGAGTATGTCGTGTTGACGGTCACGGACACGGGTTCGGGGATTGCTCCTGAAGATATGGGGAGGCTCTTCGAGCCGTTTTACACGAAGAAAGTCATGGGCCGGAGCGGAACAGGCCTCGGTTTGGCAGTGGTCTGGGGAACCGTCAAGGATCACAACGGGTATATCGATGTCCGAACGGAACTGAATAAAGGCACATCGTTTGTTCTGTATTTTCCAGTGACACGCGAGGCTCTGTTGAAAACGGATCAGGCTTTGGCTGAAAGCGAGTACCGAGGGAAGGGCGAAAGTATTTTGATTGTCGATGATGTGGAAGAACAGCGACTTCTGGCCGCCACGATTCTGGAAGGACTGAATTACCGGGTGGCCTTGGCGGCGAGCGGCGAGGAGGCCCTGGAATATCTCCAGGGAAACAAAGCAGACCTGATTGTCCTGGACATGATCATGGATCCTGGCATTGACGGCCTGGAGACATATCACCGGATTCTTGAAATCCGGCCCCAACAGAAGGCGATCATCGTAAGTGGCTTCGCCAGGACGGAGCGGGTCAGCAAAGCCCAGGAGCTTGGCGCCGGTGAATATGTAAAGAAGCCTTATAATATTGAAAGGCTCGGTATGGCCGTTCGTGGTGAGCTGGATCGTGGGAAAATGGAATCTTGATCTTTCCGGAAAATCCGGTACATTACGCGGCGGAAAAAGACCGGAGCGGAAGGCGACATGCCCATTTACGAGTTTTACTGCCGCAATTGCAACACCGTTTACAATTTCTTTTCCCGGACGGCCGATACGGACAAGGTTCCCTTCTGTCCGCGTTGCAAGCGCGTCCGCCTGAAGCGCCAGATGTCCGTTTTTGCAAAGGTCTCCGGAAAACGGGAGGAAGGGGCGGACGCGGACACGGGGATGCCCCCCATCGACGAGGACCGGATGGAAAAGGCCATGTCCATGCTGGCCGGCGANNTGGGCCCCGGAATGGAAGAAGCCCTGCGCAGGCTGGAGCGGGGAGAAGATCCAGACCGGATCGAGGAGGAGATGGGGGACCTCCTGGAGGCGGAGGAGCCGTTTCTTTTCGACGGGAAAGGACCCGGTGTAAAGGGAGGGAAGAAGGCCCGGCCGCGGGTGGACGAGACCCTCTACGACCTGTAAAAAAACTTAGATTTTCAGCAGATCTTCCGGTTTCTGCACGATGAAATCAGGTCCCGCCGCCTCCAGGGTCTTCCGGCTGTGCCAGCCCCAGGTGACGGCGACCGCCTTCACCCCCGCCTGCTTCGCCTCGCGGATGTCTCCCGCGGTGTCCCCGATGTAATAGGTACGGTCCGTGCCGATTTCATAGGACTCCATGGCGTGGGCGATCTTGGAGACCTTGCTCAGCATGAAATCGGACCCCAGGATGGCACGGAAGCAGCCGTTGAAGCGGTTGCTCTCCAGCGTCTTCCGGATGGACCGGGAACCGCTGGAGGAGATGATCAGGAGGGCGTTCCCCTCGCACATCTTCTCCAGGACGGGCAACAGGAAGGGAAAGAGCCGCATCGAGGCGAAATCGACCTCCGCGAGGACACCCGGCGAGGCCTTCAGGAACGCCTCCAGGTCCACCCCCCGGCGGACGATCTCCTCGTAGAAGTTCCCCTCGAACAGCTCCAGAAAATCAGCTCGCGTTTTCACGATGGGCTGGCCGATCCGCTCCAGGCACTCCCGGACCGTCCACTCGTAGGTTTCCAGCGAATCGGCGATCACGCCGTCAAAATCAAAGAGAAACAGCTTCATCACAGTCTGCATGCTCCATTCGGGAATCTCCCGCCGGGCCCCGCAGCGTAAAGAGCCGGGCGGGTGGAAACTCCAGCGGAGGTTTGTCCCTATACCCGCAGAATCAGCGGAACGCAAGAGAAGGACAGAAGCTTGATCGCGGGCGTCAGGTGCGGGATCACAACAGATCTTCCAGCGCCGACGGGAGATCGGGGAACCGGAAGTGGAACCCTTCCTTCAGGAGCCGTCCCGGCAGGACCTTCTGGCCCTTGAGGATCACCCCGCCGAACTCGCCCAGGACAAGGCGCATCAGGAAGCCCGGCACGGCTGGAAGAAAAGCGCGGACGCGGAGGGCATCCGCCAGCGTCCGCGTGAACTCCGCGTTCCGCACCGGACCGGGTGCGGTGCAGTTGAAAGGTCCGTCGAGATCGGTCCGCTCCATCAGGTACAGGAAGATACGGGCCAGGTCGCCCTCGTGAATCCAGGAGAACCACTGCCTGCCGCTGCCCACGGGGCTTCCGGCATAGAGCCGGAAAAGGCGCTCCAGGGGCTCCAGGGCGCCGCCGCCCTTTCCCAGGACGATGCCGAAACGGCAGATCGCCACCCGGACTCCCGCCTCCCGGGCCCGGTCCGCCTCGGCCTCCCAGTCCACGGCCAGGCGGGCCAGAAAGTCCCCGCCCGGACCGTTGCCTTCATACAGGTCTCCCTCGTCGTGGAACCCGTAATACCCAACGGCGGAGGTGCTGAGCAGGTGCGCAATCCCCTTGCGCCGTCCCCGAATCGCCTCCACGAGGTTCCGGGTGGTGAGGATCCGGCTCTCCAGGAGGTCCCGCTTGCGCCGCTCCGTCCAGCGGCTGAATATCGAGGCTCCCGCCAGGTTGATGAATGTCTCGTGGGACGCCGCACGCTCCTGCCAGGGTCCGGGCCGGGTCGGGTCCCCCTCCAGGTAGCGGGCTCCCGCCGGCAGCGGCGGCCTTCCCTCCCCCGGTCGTGTCAGGATCGTGACCTCGTGGCCCTTTTCCGTGAGGACCCTCGTCAGGTTCTTCCCCACGAATCCCGTACCTCCCGTCATAAAGACCAGCATCGCGGCCTCCTCCCTGAACTTATCCGTCCGGGTCCGTCAACGGGAACGGGGTTCCGGTTCCAGCCGGTGCCCCCGCACTCAGGCGGCCCTGTCCGCCCGCTTCCGCGTCTCCGTCTTCCGCACCGGGGAAGGGTTTCAGGACGCGGGTCGTGCGGTCGATTGTTGCCGCCTCGGGCAGGTCTTTTCCGGCGGCCGAGCCGAGCTCCTTGAACTTTCGGGCGCTCACGAGAACGCGGCTCTCCAGGGAGCCGACGGCGTCGTTGTAGGCCCCGACCGCCCGCTCCAGCCCCGCGCGGAGGCCGTCGAAGTGGCCGGCAAGCGTGAGCAGCCGGTCGTAGAGCGTCTTCCCCAGGTCGCTGATGGCCTGGGCGTTCTCGGCGATCCGCTCCTGCCGCCATCCGTAGGCGACGGCCCGCAAGAGGGCGATCAGGGTGGTCGGCGTCGCCAGGATCACCTTCTGGTTGACTCCGAACTCGATCAGGGAAGGATCCTGCTCGAGGGCGGCGCTGAAGAAGGTCTCCCCGGGGAGAAACAGGACGACGAACTCCGGCGAGGGAGTGACGTGGGCGGAATAGGTCTTGGCGGAGAGCTTGCTCAGATGGACGCGGATCTGCTGGGCATGGGCCTTCAGCCGCTCGA
>DIMS01000106.1:3942-19612 GCA_002425685.1 Synergistaceae bacterium UBA5560
TTCGAATCGACGACGATGCTCCGGTTGCTCGGGAGGCGGACGATCAGGTCGGGGCGGACCGATCCCTCCCCGGTGACTACAGTCTCCTGCTGGACGAAGTCACAGTACTCCACCATCCCTGCCAGCTCGACGACGCGCTGGAGCTGGATTTCCCCCCAGCGACCCCGGACGACCGGCGCCCGGAGCGCCTTTACGAGGTTCGCCGTCTCCACCGTGAGCTGCGACTGGGCGGACGTCATCGAGCGGATCTGCTCCTGGAGGATCGAATAGGCGGAGGTCCGCTCCTTCTCGATCTCCTGGATCCGGCCGTCCACCCTCTCCAGGGATTCCCGGATCGGGTTCACCAGGGTCTCGACGGCCTGCCGCCGGGCCTCGAGGTCGCCCTTTGCCGCCTCCTGGTATTTCTCCAGGGACGCCTTCGCCAGTTCCAGGAACGACTGGTTGTTGCTCTTGAGGGCCTCCGCCGACAGGGCCTGGAAGGCGTCTCCCAGCTTTCGCCGGGCATCGTCCAAGAGGGCTATTTTCTCGGCCGCACCTTTGCTTTCCTCCTCGGCACGCGCCTCCACCTCGACGACCCGCGCCTGCAGGGCGGACATCTCCGTCCGCAGGCGGTTCAGATCCGACTCCCCGGCCCGGATTGCCTCCTCCAGTTTCGGGATGCGCGCGTTCCGCTCCTCGGCGGCGGCCCGGGCGTTCGATTCGGCTTTCAGCTCCTCCCGGGCGAGCGCCAGCGATTGATCCAGCCGCCCGGCGGTCTCTTTCAGATCCTGGATCTGGAGGTCCTTCGCCGTCAGGCGCTCGGTCAGGGCGGCCTTTTCGCCTTCCCGCAGAGCGGCTCGTTTCCCCAGGACCACCCAGACGACGGCCGCCCCGATCAGAAAGCCGGCCGCCAGGAACACCGGGTACACCCATCCATCCATGGAATCGTCTCCTTTTCGCTGCCGGGGCTATGGCCGATGCATAGAGAAACCGACCTCAGCCCCCTTCCGACGCGGCGCATCAGGGTTGAACGGAATGGACCCGGATCTGCCCCGCCCCCCAGGCTGTCTCCCGGCCCAGGTGGGTCCGCTCGCAAAAACGAAGGCAAGGAAGGAACTCGCCAAGAGGACCTTCATAGGTCACTTCGCCGATAACCCTTCCGGTATGTACGGATGAATCGGGCCGACGCACGGGGCGGGCCTCACCCCTCCGCCGGAGGCTCGATTGCGCAATCCGCACGCCGGCCGCCCTGGAGACGAGCCCGGGTACGTCGATCGCCAGTTGTCCTTTCCCGTAGGTCCTGTTGAGAGCGAGGATCCGGTCCAGGACGGACTGCATCAGGACGGGGAAGGTCAGGAGATCCTCCCGGCTCGACCCGGCGATTCCGACGAGCGGTGACACCAGGTGCACGGTGACGGCGGCAATCGGGGACGACAACGCCTTTTCCGTATCCGCCAGGAATCCCGCCCGCAGGTCTTCGGTATAATCTCCTTCCCGGAGACTGCGCTCACGGCCGTCCCAGACGGTTTCACCGCCGGCATCGACGGAGGCAATGACAAAACGCGAACGCCCCTTTTCCGTTCTCCGCCCGATGCCAAGCCGTCCCATCTCCTCGAAGGTCTGGATGAAATGGAGAAGATGCTCGTTGCTTCTCCCGAACAGGACCAGTCCGAAATCGAAGGGATCCTTGCGCTGGAAAGAGGTCGCGGATGTCTCCGGCGGTTCGATGACAAAGGGAGCGGGGATCGTCGTGGAGCGGATCTTTCCCTTGGGAAACGGGGGCAGAAGATGATGATTCGCCGGAGGCGGGCTGGAGAACAAGAGCGGATACAGACAGCGCCGGTCAAGGATGCAGCCGGCGCAGTCCTTTTGCTTCATGGCACAGACGACGTGCCGGAGAGCCGGGCCGAAGGTGTTTCGAAAGATCGATCCCTTGGATTCGGGAAGGACGGCATCGTCCAGCAGTGTTCCGTGGAACCGGTAAGATCCGCACAGCATCGGGAAAGTCTCCAGGTGTCCCGCAGCCGCGGGTTCAGGGGGTTCGTCCGGGGAAACAGCGTTCAAAAACAGGCGCTGCACTACCACTTCTTCGACGCGAAAGCAACCTTGCCGCGCCTCAGCGGGGTGATTGCGCTTTCGCGGCATGGAGCACCGCAAGCGATTTCCCGTAGGGGGGCCGGGCGATGCCGGCCTCGGTTACGATGGCGGCGATCAGGCGGGCGGGCGTCACGTCGAAGGCGGGGTTGCAGACGGCAATGCCTTCCGGGGCGATGCGCCGGCCGGCGAGGGTGGTCACTTCCGAGGGATCCCGCTCCTCGATGGGGATGGCATCCCCGTCAGGCGTCGCCGGATCTACCGTGGAGAGGGGGGCGGCGATGGAAAAGGGAATCCCGTGGGCCTCCGCCAGAACGGCCACGCCGTAGGTCCCGATCTTGTTCGCGGCATCGCCATTGNNTGGCGGCGTCGCCGTTGGCGGCAATGCGGTCGGCCCCGGTGATGACCTTCCGGATCGCTCCCCGCTTCATCAGGGATGCCGCCATGTTGTCGGTGATCAGGATGGCGGGGATACCCTCCTTCATCAATTCCCAGGCGGTGAGCCTGGCCCCCTGCAGAACGGGCCGGGTTTCATCCACGTACACGGTCAGCCGCTTCCCCTCCTCGTGGGCCGCCCGGATCACCCCGAGGGCGGTGCCGTATCCGGCCGTCGCCAGGGCACCGGCGTTGCAGTGGGTCAGGACGCCGTCCCCGTCCTCCAGGAGAACCCGTCCGTGAAGGCCCATGGCCCGGTTGGCGGCGATGTCCTCGTCGTGAATGGCGACGGCCTCCCGGAGGAGAGCCTCCCGGATGACCGCGAAACGGTCCGGCCCCGAAACACCGGGCTCTTCGGCCATGGCGGCGCGGAAACGCCTCTTCATTCGCTCGATGGCCCAGAAGAGATTGACCGCCGTCGGACGCGTCCGGGCGAAGGCGTTGCAGATCCGCTCAAAAGAATCCGCCAGGTCGCGATCCGGGGAGGATGGCAGGCTCCGCATACCCAGGGCAATACCCAGGGCGGCGGCCACGCCGATCGCCGGGGCGAACATCCTTCCCTCCGTGAGAATGCCCTCCCGGGCAGTGTCGAAGGTGAACAGGAAATAGCCGTTGCAGCCGATCCGCTTGCTGAGGTCCGTGAGCCCCGCATTGTCGGGTTCGAGTGCGTTCAGCGTTTTCGCGCTTTTCAGGCAGACCATCACCTTGGAGTGGCCGGTGGAGGCGATTCGAACGGGACATCGGGGGTCCATCTCGTCGGCCGCAAGGTGCAGGGAGGCGAGAAGCGCGTCCGTATCCTCTTTTTGCAGCGGCTCGGAGAGCACGAATTCTCCCTGGGTCATGGAGACGGTGTAATCCTTCCCGTCGTCGCGGACTTCCACGGGCAGGATACCCACCCCGGTCTTGATGCGGAGGACCCGGTCGCCCAGATTCTCCTCCTTCGCCTTGGCGTAGAGGGCGGCGATGGTGGCGTGGCCGCAGACGGGAACCTCCGTCGTGGGGGTGAAGTAGCGCAGGTACCCGTCGCACGTGTCGTCTGGAGGGGACAGGAAAAAGGCGGTCTCCGAATTGTTCAGCTCCCGGGCGATCCGCTGCATGGCGTCGTCGGAAAGTCCGTCCGCGTTGGTGATCACTCCGGCGGGATTGCCTGCAAAGGGGGTTCTCGTGAAGGAGTCGATCTGGTAGAGCGTGTAGGTTTTCACGGGCGTTCTCCTCTCTTGCGTTCCTGGATGTGGAGCAGGCCGGACCGCCCTATTCCGCGGGCTTCACCGACACGGACCACTCCGGTCCGGAGGTGATGCCGAATGTGCCGGCGAAGCTGTCCATGTTGAGGGCCAGGGACAGCTCCATGAGGCTGTTGTAGAAGAGCAGCGGCTCTCCCTCGGGGACGTCGCCGAAGGTGTTTACGTAGGGGATGTTCCCCCGGAACACCTCTTTCCCCTCCCTGGAGATCGTCACCTCGTATTTTCTGCCGAACTCGGGCTTGAGTGTGTCGAAGAGGGGCTTGCCGATGTTGGTCCACACGTTGCCGTACTGGACGTCGAGCACGGGAATCGTTCCCAGCGCCGCCCCGTCCCGGATCTCCGCCCTCTGGTAGGGAATGCGCACCAGGGTGTCCTCGACAAGAGGCCCCACTTCCTCGAAGGTGAGTTGCCCCGAGGCGAGCCTGGCCCCCACATACGCGAAGAGATCGCGACCGAGGAACGTGTAGGACTGCTCCGATCCCGGCAGCCGGTGTTTCGCTTCATCGATGAGGCGCACTGCGTCGATGCCCGTTCGCTCCTCGACGATGGTGAGCGTTCCGTTGTCCGGCGTGACGATGTAACGGCCGTCCTTCGTTTTTGCCACCACCGAGCGGCGTTCCGTCCCCACGCCGGGATCCACCACGGAGACGAACACCGTGCCCGTGGGCCAGTATTCCAGGGTCTGGTACAGGCGATAGGCGGCCTCCCAGATGGAGTAGGGAGGGATCTCGTGGGTCAGGTCGAACAGGGGAAGGTCGGTGTCAACGCCGAAGGCGACGCCCTTCATGGCGGACACCGCGCCGTCCTTGAGGCCGAAGTCGGTCTGGAAGACCAGGGCGGTCTTTGTCGTCGCCGCCTCCGCGAGAGAAAGAAGAAGCACGAGGAGGAACACCGCGACGCCCATGCGCTTGCGCAGTGTGTTCATGAGAAGAAGGCTCCCTTCTGCATTGGAGATGGGGCGATCCGGTCGATGGGGGGATCCTCTCGCTTCCGCTGTCGCGGGAGGGGCTGTCCCCGGTCGGGTCGGCGAATCGTCACTGTTCGGTATTATCTGTCAGAGCGCCGGGAAAGGAAAGGTGCAATGTGTTTCCCGCACACTCCACCGCAGGGATGGTCGGCGGTCCTTCGCGGCAGGGTTGACGCGTTCCGGTCTTCTGGGTACAGTATGTACGGTTCGTTGAAACGAGAAACATTCATATGCACCTCCGAGTCCGTGTTCCTGCGGGAGCGATCCTATGGAAGCGGACCGAAGGGCGCCTTCGGAAACGAAGGTGCCTCCCGTGTTCGGAAAGGAGGGGATGCAGGCTTTTCGGCCTCTGCTGTCCATCCGTCCGTTGGCGGGTGGACGTTTTTTGTCCCCGTCGTCGCATGGAAGGGGCAGCCCCGGAAAGCGGAAGGGAAAACTGTTGCGTTTTGAGGAACGAGTGCTTTGAAACGATCTTTCCGCGCTGATTCTTTTACAGGATGGTATTTTCCCCGTGCCGCGGCAGGTGCGGCACCTGCTCAAAAAGAAAGGATGACATCGCATGCATCGGAGAAACGTTGCATTCCGTTTCCCGCGCTTTTCACTCCTTCTCGTCCTCGTTGTCGGCCTCGCCCTCGTACTTGGCGGCGTCGCCGCGGCGAAGGCGCCTGTGCTGCGCATGGCCACCACCACCAGCACGGACAACACGGGACTTCTGGACTACCTGGCGCCCCTCTTCCAGAAAGCGACCGGAATCGAACTTCAGTGGGTCGCTGTTGGAACTGGAAAGGCCATCGAGTTCGGTAAGAACGGCGACGTGGACATTCTCTTCGTCCACGATCCCGAGTCGGAGAAGGCGTTCATGGACGGCGGCTTCGGCGCCAACCGCCGCCAGGTGATGTACAACGACTTCATCTTCGTCGGGCCCAAGGAAGATCCGGCGAAGATACAGGGACTTTCCGCCGCGGAGACCCTCAAGGCCATCGCGACGAAAGGTGCGGTCTTCACGAGCCGCGCCGACAAATCGGGTACGCACATGAAGGAACTCGCCCTCTGGAAAGAAGCCGGAATCACCGTTCCCGACAAGGAGCCCTGGTATATCCAGGTCGGACAGGGCATGATCCAGACCATCAACATCGCCGCCGAGCGGAACGGCTACACGCTCACCGACCGGGGCACCTTCATCAAGTACGAGGAGAACCACAAGGGCAATCCTCCCCTGGTGATCCTCTCCGAGGGCGACAAGGCCCTGCGGAACCAGTACAGCGTCATCGCCGTCAATCCCGCGAAGTGGAGCGACGCCCGCTACGACCTGGCGGTGAAGTTCATCGACTGGATCGTCTCTCCCGAGACGCAGAAGGTCATCGCGGAGTTCAAACTTTCCGGAAAACAGCTCTTCTTCCCCAACGCGGGAGAATAGTCCCGGCAGGCGGAAAGCACGAAAGGAGTCCTGAGAATGATTCGTCGACAGACGTGGAACAAGCGCCTTGCACTTCTTCTCTTCGTCGTGGCCGTCGCGGTGCTTGCCGCGCTTCCCGCCAGTGCGGCAAAGGAAGTACGGCTCTCCAGCACCATCGGCCCCATCGACGCGGGCATCGTGAAGGTTTTTGCCGACACCTTCGAGAAGAACACGGGGATCAAGGTCGTCTTCGAGGGGGCCGGAACGGGGGCGACCCTCGAAAAGGCCAAGACGGGAAACTTCGACATGGTCATGGTCCACGCCCGGAAGCTGGAGGACAAGTTCGTCGCGGACGGGTTCGGCATCGACCGGCGGGATGTGATGTACAATGATTTCGTCATCCTCGGCCCCAAGGAAGACCCCGCGGGTGTGCGGGGGATGAAAGATGCCGCCGAGGCGGTCAGGAAGATCGCCGCAGCGGGTGCGCCTTTCGTGACCCGGGGGGACAACTCGGGAACCCACGTGAAGGAGATGGAAGTCTGGGAAAAGGCGGGCATGAAGCCCGAGGGCGACTGGTACGTCCTCTACGAGATCGGCAAGGCGGGCAACAAGGCCACCACGCAGTTTGCCAACCGCCGGAACGCCTATGTCCTCATGGACCGTGCCACGGTACTCACCCTGGGGAAGAGCGTTTCCCTCGAGGTGCTCGTGGAGGGAGATCCCTTCCTGTTCAACTACATCGCCGTGATCCGGGTGAATCCCGACAAGTTTTCCGGCCTGAACGTGGCGGAGGCATTGGCCTTCACGGACTGGCTCTGCGGTGACGAAGCCCAGGGCATCATTAAGGAATTCGGCGCGGACAAGTACGGGCAGCCGCTCTTCTTCCCCAACTCCGACGAGTGGAAGGCGAAGCATCCCCAGTAGACTTTCCTGGGATGTGCCGGTCCCGGTTTTGCCGAACGTGTCGGATCGCCGGCGGGGGCCGTTTCCTCTGCCGGCGATCCGTTTCCAGAGGTGAACAAATTCTCTTCTTCAGGGCGTTACGTGCACCGAGGGGCGGGAGAACCGTTTTTCCCGCGAGGTGTTTCCATCATTCCGTCTGGGGGGATTTTCCATGGACTATATCGCTGAAGGTGTTCTGCAGGCTCTGTCGCTCCTTCTGGCCGGCGACGAGGAGACCTGGGACGCCATTTTCACCACGATGAAGCTCTCGTCCCTCTCCATCGCAGTCAGTCTCGCCCTGGGCATCCCCCTGGGTTTTCTTCTGGGATACGCGGAGTTTCCGGGAAAAAGGATCTGCCGTGCCGTGGTGGACACACTCCTCGCCCTGCCCACGGTGGTTGTCGGGCTGCTCGTCTACGCCTTCGTCTCTCGGAGGGGCCCCCTGGGGGAACTGGGACTCCTTTTCACGCTTCCCGGTGTCGCCATCGGACAGGTGATCCTCGCGCTTCCCGTGGTGGTGGCCATGACGGCCACCGCGGTGGAGAGCCTGGACCGGCGCCTCTCTCTCACGCTGCTCACGCTGGGGGCGGGGCGGAGTCAGCTCGCCCTGGCGAGCCTGCTCGAATCCCGATACGGTGTGCTCCTCGCGGCGGCGAGCGCCTATGGGCGCATCATCTCCGAGGTGGGGGTCTCCATGATGATCGGAGGCAACATCAAGTGGCACACCCGCACCATCACCACCGCCATCACCCTTGAGACGGGAAAGGGGGAGTTCGCCATGGGGGTCGCCCTCGGGCTGGTTCTCCTTCTGGTGGCCTTTCTGGTGAACGGGTCCGCGTCGCTGCTGCGAAGGAGGGTGCGCACATGACCGGAGACGCCCTCTACGAGGTCCGGAATCTCAAACGCGCCTACGGAACGCAGACCGTGCTCGACGCGGAGCATCTGGTCATTCCCGAACGGAGCGTCGTGGGCTTCGTCGGTCCCAACGGCAGCGGCAAGAGCACACTTCTCCGGATCCTCGCCTTTCTCGACACGCCGAGCGGCGGTTCCCTGTGGTTCGGCGGACGGACGTTCTGGAACGGCGGTGACGGCGATGCGGAGGGGCGGGGAAGCGAGATGTCCCTGGAGAATGCCCGGAGCGAGGTCACGCTGCTCCTGCAGGAACCCTACCTCCTGAAGCGAAGCGTCTTCGAGAACGTGGCCTACGGGCTGCGGGTCCGGGGCGGCCTGTCCGGGGAGGAGATGCGCGAAAGGGTCTTTGGAGGATTGAGGACCGTTGGGCTCGACCCCGAGCGATTCGCCTCCCGCGCCTGGTATCAGCTTTCGGGGGGAGAGGCCCAGAGGGTGGCCTTGGCGTCGCGTCTCGTGCTGCGTCCCCGGGCATTGCTGCTCGACGAGCCCACGGCGAGCGTGGACGTGCAGAGTGCGGCGCGCATCAAGGAAGCGGCGCTGCGCGCACGGGACGAATGGGGAACCACTCTTGTGGTGGTGAGCCACGACATCCTCTGGCTGAACGAGGTGGCCGACGAGGTAGTCCATTTCTACGGAGGCAAGATCATCGGTGTCGGCCCGGAAAACCTGGTCTCCGGTCCCTGGGTGGAAGAGGCGGGAGGAATGGTGCTCCGTCGCCTGACAGACGGCCAGATTCTGCGTGCGACTCGCCCCTCCGGAGGCGTTTCCGCGGAGGCGGTGGCCGCGGTGGACCCGGGCTCGCTTCTCCTCGCCCTCTCCCTCCCCGAGGGCATTTCCGCCCGCAATGCGCTTCGCTGTTCTGTCGCCCAGATGCTCTACGAAAACGGCACCGGGCGAGTTCTCGTCAAGGTTGCTGCAGGTGGGCTCTCCCTCACGGCTCGGCTCACCGCCGAAGCCGTGCGCGAGCTGGGGCTTCACCCCGGCCAGGAGGTTCTGACCATCGTCAAGGCCACTGCCTTCCGCTGGCTCTGAGCGCACGTGCAGGGGGCGCGGCGCGGAGGGAACGCTTCCTTGTCCGGGCGGAGAGGTTGCCTGTTAAGGAAGGGACGAGTGCCACTGCGAGCGTGTGCGCGTACGCAGTGGCACTTCTATTTTTCGCTTCGCAGGGGAACGCAGCCCTTGGCCTCTCCCGAGGGATCGGCGACGATGCGAACCGCTACACCGTAGGTGTCCAGAATCGCTTGTTCGGTGATCACCCCCTCGGGTGACGCGGGAGGCGAGAGGTGCCCCTCCTTCAGGATGGCCGCGGTGGTTCCCGCAAGGAAGGCCTGCTCCGGCGCGTGGGTAGACATGAGCACCGCCATCCCCTCGCCGGCGAGACGCCGCAGAACCTCTAGAAACCGGATCTGGTTTCCGAAATCCAGATGGGTCGTGGGTTCGTCGAGGAGAAGAATTCGCGGTTCCTGAGAGAGCACCGAGGCGAGGAGCACGAGCTGGCGTTCCCCGCCGCTGATTTCCGTGTAGGGTTTTGCCGCCAGGGAAGAGATGCCGAGGCGCTCCAGCGCGGCCCAGGCGATGCGGCGGTCCCGGAAGCCGGGTTTGCCGAGATAGGAAAGGTGGGGCGTGCGCCCCATGAGCACCACGTCGAGCACCGCGTAGGGAAAGGACGGAACGTGGTGCTGGGGAACGTAGGCCACGTTCCGGGCGAATTCCCGGCGGGACAGGTGTACCGTTGGGGTCTCCCCGAGGTGAACGCTTCCCTCCCGGAGCGGAAGGAACCCCGCAATGCATTTCAGGAGCGTGGACTTTCCCGTGCCGTTCGGCCCCAGAAGACAGAACACCGATCCCGCCTCCAGGGAGAAACTCACGTTCCGGAAGATCCACCGGAACTCGTCGCCGTGCCCGTAGGCGAAGGCAGCGTTCCGCACCTCCAGGCGCATCACCATCCCACCTTTTTTCGCGAGAGCATCCAGGCGAAGAGCGGTGCGCCCATAAGGGCGGTGAGAATTCCGAGGGGGATCTCCATTGCCGTGGCCGCCCGGGCGCAGTTGTCCACCAGAAGAAGAAAGGCGCTGCCCAGGGCGAGGCAGGCGGGAAGAAGCCTCCGATGGTCCGGCCCTACGAGGATGCGCCCCACGTGGGGAATGACGAGCCCCACCCAGCCGATGATTCCGGAGAGGCAGACCGACGAGGCCGTGACGAGGGTGCAGATCGTGAGGATCATTGCCCGTTCCTTTCCGGCGTTCACTCCCATGGCCTTGGCCTCTTCGTCTCCCATGGAGAGAATGTTCAGACGCCACCCGAGCAGGAGCAGCAGAAACGTTCCGCCGCCGATGAAGGGGCCCACGGCGCGGAGGTTCTCCGGCGTCACCCGTGCCATGGAGCCCATGAGCCAGAACACGATGGCGGGAAGTTTCTCGTAGGGGTCGGCCACGAACTTGATCAGGGACGTGAGAGATGAGAAGAAGGCGCCCACGATGACTCCTCCGAGGATGAGCACGAGCGTCGGCGCTCCCCGGTAGAAGCGGCCGATGCCGAAGGTGAGCGCCACGGCGAGGATGCCGAAGAGCAGGGCCGAGAACTGGAGCAGGAAGAGGCTTTCCGAGAGGAGGATCGCCAGGGCCGCGCCGAATCCGGCGCCGGAGGCGACGCCCAGAAGGTAGGGTGAGACCAGGGGATTGCGGAACACGCCCTGAAAGGCCGCTCCCGAGAGGGAAAGCCCCGCTCCGACAAGCATGGCCGCGGCGATGCGGGGAAGGCGCAGCCGAAAGAGCACCGTCTCCATGGAACTCTCCCAGTCCGGGGAGAGGGGAAGCACCCGGGAGGCGAAGATCTTCAGCACCGTCGGCAGCGGAATGGGATAGCGGCCGATGGCGAAGGAGACGAAGAAGAGAACCGCGGGCAGGAGAAAGAGGAGCAGAAGCGTTTTCTTCGGAACGCCTGGAGGTCCGAGGAGTTCGCCGCCGGATGCGTCGGAAAGGCTCCCCGGATCGGAGANNATCGGAGAGATCCGGGGAGTTCTTGGACACGCCCATGGCGTTGCGGGGACGACGGATGCTCAGTGTTCCCCCGAATAGGGAACGCCGTAGAAGCGGGTGTAGAAGTCGTTCGCCGCTTCCTGGAGATCCACGTCGGCGAAGAGGTCCGGATAGAGTTTTTTGGCCATCCACAGCTCACCCAGGGCCATGGACTCCGGGCAGGGATGCCCCCAGGGCTTCACGTACTCCGGCGTGAGGTAGACCTTGCCATCTTTCACGGCGTCGAGCTCCGCCCAGGTGCCTCCCGCGCGGATTTCGTCGAAGACCTTGCGATACCGGTCCTGCACGAAGATGACCTGGGGTGCCCAGAGGAGGATCTGTTCCATGGAGACCTGCTGGTAGCCGTCGAGTTCCGCCGCCACGTTTTTGCCGCCTGCCCGGTCCATGATGACTCCGGTGTATTTGCCGGAGCCGTAGGTGTACAGATCGGGGTTCGCCATGTAGCAGCGAATCTTTTTCTCCTCGGGGACGTCAGCGAGGCGCGTGCCCACCAGCTCGCGCTTTTCCATGATGTAGGCGGTGAGTTCCGCCGCCTTGTCCTGGGTGCCGAGGATCTCGCCCATGAGGGCGATGCCGTCCTTCATTCCCTCCGTGTAGGCCTTGTCCGGATCGATGAGCTTTGGGTTCAGGCGGGAGGCTTGTTCGTAGTCCGCCCGGTAGAACGAGAAGGCCACCACGGGAAGTTTCGCCTTTTCCATCTGTTCGATGAACTCCTTGGGGAAGTAGTGGGTGACGATCACCAGGTCGGGCTTGAGGGCGAGCACTTCCTCCACGTTCACGGCCCGGAGTCCTCCCGGCATGGGCAGCTCATTGAGTTTGGGCCAGACTTTGAGGATGCCCTCGGAAAGATCCTTCTTCCACGTGTCGAGAACACCCACGAGACGGTCTCCCGCCTGCATCTCGAGCATCATGTTGAGCGCGTGATGCTGCAGGCAGACCACGCGCTCGACCTTGTCCGGAATTGTCACGGTTCGCCCGAGCTGGTCCGTCACGGTTCGCGCTGCTGCGGGAAGAGCCGTGACGAAAAGTGCCGCTGCGACGAAAAGTGCCGCGAACCCCCTTTTTCCGATGCTGCCGTGTCTTGTCATTGCGCTACCCACTCCTTTTCGGGAAATAAAAAACGCCGCCTCCGGGGCAGGAGGCGACGTCAGGGTGGGCGTCGCTTCCTCCTTTCCCAGCGGGAGGCGCGCCTGTTTCCGGGCACGCCCATCGGCCGTTTCCCCTAGGCGGTGGTGTACGCCCTTAGGGAAGACGGCTCGGAGGCCGTTTTTCGCGGGCAACTGTAACATGCATGCAGGATTGACGTCAAGGCGCGGTGTCGATTTGGGCGGTGAAGGGAGTAAAGCCGCGTCTTTCGAGAATCGCCGTTCCTTCCGGCGAAAGGAGCAGTTCCAGAAACGCCTCCGCTGCCTCGGGATGTTTCGCGCTTTCGGGAATCGCGGCGCCGTAGACGATGGGTTCCCCGCGCACGGTGATCGCTCCTCCCGCGGTATGGAGTTCCACCGAGGCCTTTTTGTAGAACGAGGCGTGT
Source organism: Synergistaceae bacterium UBA5560 (assembly GCA_002425685.1). Taxonomy (GTDB): domain Bacteria; phylum Synergistota; class Synergistia; order Synergistales; family Aminiphilaceae; genus Aminiphilus. Next base: position 16,481 of record DIMS01000106.1, read on the forward strand.
CGGGGATCGCCGAGGTTGATCTCCCCGGGGAGTGGGACGGTGCGGAAGCCCAGATCCACCGAGGAAGAGCGGTAGCGGATCATGTAGTCGATCACGCCCGAACGGGCCATGGCGTTGATTTCGTGGGTGGGAGTCTCCGCCGGCAGAACGAGGCGCTTGGGATTGTCCAGGATGCGCGCCGCAAGCCCGGGACGTCCGTAGTGGAGTTCGGCGAGCTGCAGCACCATGAGCGTGCGGTAGCCGCCGGGGTCTGCGTCGGGGGGTGTGGAGGCGAGGCACACCTCCGGATCGGCGAGAAGTTCGAACCAGTTCGTCTCGTTCACCTGTTCGGCGAACCTGGAGGCGCCGGAGAAACTCAGCACTTTTTCGTTGCAGGCGAAGCGCACGGCGCGGATCAGTTTCCCGCTCCCGCGGAGCAGATCCTCGATGTTGCGGTAGTCCGCCGTGAGATACAGGTCGCAGGGCGCTCCCCGGAGGATTTCCTCCGCCAGAGCGACGCTGCCTCCGCCTCTGCCGAGAAGGGAGAGGTGCGGAGACCGCTCCGTGAGACGGGGACGCAACTCTTCCATCACTCTGGAAAGGCTCCCCGCGTGCAGGATGTGCAGTGTGGATTCTTGCATGATCGTGCCTCCTCGTGTGCCGTGTCGTGGTTTTCCCCGCTCCGTTTCTTGGCGGAACGGCTACATTTCCATTGCGTCGGCAGGGTCGCTTCGCCGATTCGAAGACGATCCAGTCCGTAAGGGATCCCGCGTGTTGACAGAGTGGCGTTGCAGTGCCTAGAGTGGACAGAATCACGCTTCTTTCAAGGGGGGAATTCCCGTGAAATATGGCTCCTTCGAGTTTTCCCTGCGTGAACTCGCCGGCTCCATGGGCGACTTCGGCACGCTCTTTCCTCTCGCGGTGGGGTACATGGTGACCTGTGGTCTCGATCCGTCCGGTTTTCTCGTCGTGATGGGCCTCGCCAACATCGTCACGGGTCTCGTGTACCGTCTGCCGCTTCCCGTGGAACCCATGAAGGTCCTTGCCGTGACTGCCGTGGCGGGACACTGGCCCCCCTATCTGGTCTTCGCATCGACCTTCACCATGGGGCTCGTGTGGCTCTTCTTCGCCGCCACGGGACTCATCGACCGCGTCGCCAAGATCACTCCTCCCTCGGTGGTGCGGGGAATCCAGGCCGCTCTGGGGGTGCTCCTCGCCCTGGAAGCGCTGCGCCTCATCGATGGGGACCTGTTGCTCGGCGTCGCCTCGGTTCTCGTGGTGCTCCTGCTTCGGGACAACGCCCGCGCCCCCGCGGCGCTCGTGCTCATGGGCATGGGGGTGATCATCCTCACCGTGCGGGGGGATCTCGCGTCCCTTCCGGGAATTCGATTCTCGTTGCCTCCGCTGACCGGCTTCGCCCTGGGAGACATGTGGCACTCCCTGGTCCAGGGCGGTTTCGCCCAGATTCCCCTCACGGCAACCAACGCGGTGATCGCCACGTCCGCCCTCATCAGCGAATACTGGCCGGACCGGCGGGTGAGCGAACGACGCCTTTCCCTGAACATGGGCATCATGAACTGCGTCGGAGCCTTTCTCGGCGGTTTTCCCCTCTGTTCCGGCGCGGGAGGACTCGCGGGGCAGTACTACTTCGGCGCCAGGACGGGCGGGGCCAACATCATCGAGGGAGTACTCGAGGTCACGCTCGGGCTCTTTCTCGGCAGTTCGCTGGCACGGCTCTTCGAGCGCTTTCCCGGCGCCATCATCGGTGCCATGATGCTCCTGGTGGGGCTTCAGCTCACCACGTCATTGGTTCTCGTGAAGCGCGACCGGCATCTGCTTCCCCTCCTTGCCACCCTTTCGGTCTCTCTGGCGACAAACATGGCCTTCGGCTTTCTCGCGGGGCTCTTCGCGCACCACATCCTGCTCCCGCGCATTTCCGGCGATGAGACAAAATCCGAACCCTGACACGATGCCTTCCGTGTGTCAGGGTAGCGCGTACAGATCCTCCAGAGACAGGGGAGCGGAAAGGATTTTCGTGTCGAGGAGAAAGGTTTGCACGTTTTCAAGATCCTCTCTGTCGGCAGGGCGCAGCGTCGGATCGTAGTCGCAGCGTTCCGCCTGGGACCGGAGGGCTTCAATGGAAAGCCCCGTCTCTTCCGATGCCAGGCGAAATGCCTCCTCGGGGTGCTCCCGCAGAAACGCCACTGCCTCCGCACGGACCTCGAGAAGACGCCGGATCAGACCGGGGTGTTTTCGAGCGAAGTCTCCGGTGGTCACGAGATAGGTGATTCCCCCGATCTTGCCCTCTCCGTCCGCGAGAATACGGGCTCCCGCTGCGGCTGCACGATCCGCTGCCGTGCCTCCCAGAGCCGCCGCGTTCGTTTTGCCGCCGAGAAGGGCCGTCAGCACTTCGGGTTGCGCCAGGGAAAGCAGTGTTACCGTGGACGGATCGATTCCCTCCTGACGAAGAGCCGCATGCAAAAGCTGATGCGGCAGAGTCCCTTTGGGACATGCCACGGTTTTTCCGGCCAGATCTGCCACAGTGCGGATCTCCGGTGCGGTGGTGAACAATGCGAATGTCTTGGGCGAGCGGACACTGACGCCGACGATCCGGAGATCGAGTCCCGCAGCCACGGCAGGCAGCAGGAGCGTACCTCCCAGGGAATTGGCGAAGTCGATGGATCCGGAGGCCAATGCCTGAATCTGCAGCGGTCCCGCGTCGATCTGCCGGAGTATCACGGTGACGTCTTCCCGAGCGAAGGCCTTTTCCAGAAGGCCGAGCCGCACTTCCAGGATGGCCGGAATGTTCAACATCGCTTTCACATAGGGAATGGAAAGCGTGCGTGTCATTGCGGTTCCGTTCGAGGCGGTGGCCGTGAAAAAGAGGATGAGCAGGGCGGAGAGCAGGGGGAGCGCGCATCGCGTGCGCATGGTGAGGACCTCCTTCAACGATGTTCGGCGAGAGGTGTCTTGCCGACGATGGCTTCCAGGACCCGGCGACGCAGGGGCAGAAACTCGGGGCAGCCCGTTTCCCTCGGCCGGGGAAGGGCGATGTCCAGGTGATCCGCGATGCGGCCGGCATCGAGGACCACGATGGTTTCCCCCAGGGCCAGGGCCTCTTCCACGTCGTGCGTGACGAAGAGGAAGGTCTTG
>DIMS01000106.1:19632-20684 GCA_002425685.1 Synergistaceae bacterium UBA5560
TCCAGGGCACCGAACGGCTCGTCCATGAGCACCACCTCCGGATCGAGGGCGAGGGTCCGCCCCAGGGCGATGCGTTGTGCCATGCCTCCCGAGATCTGGTCCGGGTAGGCGTCGCGGAATGCCTCGAGCCCGAGCAGCGCCAGAATCGCCGCCGTTCGGTCGGCAATGGTCGCTTTGTCGAGGCGCCCCTCAAGGGCGAAAGCCACGTTTTCCCCCGCCGTGAGCCACGGCATCAGGCGGGGTTCCTGAAAGACGAACCCCACGGCGGAACGACCCCGGGTCGAGATCTTCTCCGGAAGGAGGATACGCCCTTCCGTGGGTTTCTCCAGTCCTGCGAGAAGGCGGAGAAGGGTCGTCTTTCCGGAACCGCTTCTGCCGAGCACGACGGTGAAACTTCCCTTCGGGAGGAAGAGGGAAAGGCCGTCGAGAGCGCTGACGGTTTCCTTCCCGAGGGGATATTTTTTTGTGATGCCCTGGAGGCTAATGCCTTCCGTGGCCGTCGCCTCCTTTCCAGGGAACGAGGTGTTGGGCCAGACGGAAGAAAAGATCGTCCACCAGAGCTCCGAGAAAACCCATGGTGACGATGGCCACGACGATGATGTCCGACCGGGAGAGCCCCTGGGCGTCGTGAATGAGATAGCCGAGCCCCGACGAGGCGGCGATGAGCTCGGCGCCGATGAGGGCGCGCCAACTGTACCCGAGTCCCAGCCGGAGCCCCGTCAGGATCGACGGAAGCGCCCAGGGAAGACGGATGCGCCGGAGACGTTCTCCCTCGGAGAGGCCGAGGCTGATTCCCACTTCGATGAGATTTTCGTCGCAGCGGCGAATGCCGTCCACAGTGTTGAGGAGGATGGGAAAGAACGCGGCCAGGACGATGATGGCCGTCTTGGACGCTTCCCCGATGCCGAACCAGAGAAGCAGCAGAGGCAGGAGTGCGAGAGGCGGGATGTGACGTAGAAATTCGAGTGTTCCGTTGACGAAGCGTCCAAGGCGCGGCCGGAGTCCCAAAAGGACGCCGAGAGGAAAGGCTGTCAGGCAGGAGAGGGCGAAGC
>DIMS01000008.1:0-243 GCA_002425685.1 Synergistaceae bacterium UBA5560
TGGACCTACGACCTGCTGCAATAAGGAGGAACGTGCCGTGCACGACGCGGACATGTCGGCGACCGGAGAATCTTTTCCGGAGACCACGAAAGAGACGACCGCTGCGGAGACAGAATCCCTCGGATGCACTTCCGCACGGGAAGGATGGCAGATCGCCCGAGACCGGGTGGTGCTCTATGTGACTGCTCTGGACCTGCCGCCTTTCAAGGGCTTGGAGCTCGCCCTGGAATCCCTGAAGCGTTC
>DIMS01000008.1:376-625 GCA_002425685.1 Synergistaceae bacterium UBA5560
TGGACCGCCTTCCCTGGCTCTCGGGACTGAAGCGTTTTTTCGCACGCTGGAAACGGGACCTCTTGGGGCAGACCGACCGAGAACGGCACGCCGCCCTTTCCGCCACGAGCACCTCCGCTCCGGAACGCAGACAACGTGCACAGGGGAATTCCCACACCTCCGGAGAGGATGCAAGGCCATGACGACCTCTAACGCCCATCCGTCACACCTCGCCTGGGTGCGGGCCGCGAGCTGGCGACGCCTGCTCCT
>DIMS01000008.1:727-12021 GCA_002425685.1 Synergistaceae bacterium UBA5560
GGACGATCCCCGGGAGATCGACCGGGAGGCCCGCACGGCCATTCTGGTTCCGGTCTTCAACGAGGACCCGGAGCGTGTCTTCGCGGGAGTGCGCACCGTCTACGACTCCCTGGAGCGCACGGGCCGTTCGGACCTCTTCGACATCTTCATCCTCAGCGACACTCCCGATCCGGACGGCTGGGTGGAGGAGGAGGCGGCGTGGTTCGCCTTCTGCCGCGAAAAAAACGCCTTCGGCAAAATCTTCTACCGGCGGCGCCGGAGCAACGCCAAGCGAAAGAGCGGCAACGTGGCGGATTTCTGCCGCCGCTGGGGAAAAAACTACCGCTACATGATCGTCTTCGACGCGGACAGCGTCATGGCCGGGGAGACCATGCTCCGCATGGTGGGCATCATGGAACGGAGGCCCGACGTGGGCATCCTCCAGACACCCCCCGCCGCGGTGAACCGGGAAAGCCTTCTCGCCCGGGTGCAGCAGTTCGCCAACCACGTCTACGGCCCCATGTTCGCCGCGGGACTCCATTTCTGGCAGCTCGGTGACGCCCAGTACTGGGGACACAACGCCATCATCCGGGTGCACCCCTTCATGGAGCATTGCCAGTTGCCGCGTCTTCCGGGAAAGGGACCTCTGGGAGGGGACATCCTGAGCCACGATTTCGTCGAGGCGGCCCTCATGCGCCGCGCCGGGTTCAGTGTGTGGCTCGCCTACGACCTGCGGGGCAGCTACGAGGAAACGCCCCCGACACTGCTGGATGAGCTGAAACGGGATCGCCGGTGGTGTCAGGGGAATCTGCAGCACCTGCGGCTGCTCTTCACCCGGGGGCTCTTTCCCGCCCACCGGGCGCTGTTCCTGAACGGCATCATGTCCTACGGTTCGGCGCTCCTCTGGTTCGTCTTCCTGCTCCTCAGCAGCGTCGAGGCGGTTCTGGAGGCGATTCTCGAGCCCAAATACTTTTCGGGCCCCGCGCTCTTTCCCGACTGGCCCGTGTGGTATCCCCACTGGGCCATCACGCTCCTCGCCTCCACGGCGGTGGTGCTCTTTCTCCCCAAGCTCTTCGCGGTGCTCCTCATCGTCCTCAAGGACCGAGAGGCCCATCTCTACGGAGGCGCGGGGAAACTTGCGGCGAGCGTCTTCCTGGAGGTGGCGGTGTCCACCCTGCTTGCGCCGGTCCGCATGTTCTTCCACACCACCTTCGTGGTCACGACCCTGCTGGGGCGGCGCGTCACCTGGGGAAGTCAGATCCGGAGCGACCGGGAGACCTCCTGGGGGGACGCCCTCCGGGCGCATTGGCTGAGCATGGTCGCCGCCCTGCTCTGGGGCGGTCTGGTCCACCTGGCGAACCCCACCTTCTTCTGGTGGATCTCGCCGGTACTCGGCCCCCTCGCCCTGGGAGCGTTCCTCTCGGTGTTCACCAGCGGAGCGTCCCTGGGACGCCTGCTCCGCCGGTGGAAGCTCCTTCTCATTCCGGAGGAGTCGGACCCGCCCCGGGAGCTGCGCGACCTGGAGGCGAACCAGAACCGGCCCCGTCCCTACTCGCCCCTGCCGATTCCCTCCGGCGAGGGGTTCGTCAGGGCCGTGGCGGACCCAGTGGTGCACCAGCTCCACACCTCCCTGCTCCTGCGCCGCCGCCGCGCCGCCCCCGCCGTGGAGAACCGCCGCCTCGAGATCGAGGAAAAGGCCCTCGCCCTGGGTCCAGGAAGTCTCTCGGCGAGGGAGAAGATGGAACTTCTCCTGGATCCCTTCCGCCTCGCCGAGCTGCACCGTCGCGTGTGGGAGCTTCCCGGACGGGAGAATGCCGCCCGGTGGGGGCTCACCTGCTTTATGCCTTCTTCACGGCGATGACGTCGATCTCCACGAGAATGTCGTCGAGCAGGGCGCTTCCCACGGTGGTGCGCACCGGATAGGGCTCGGAAAAGAACTCCCGGTACACCGCGTTGAAAGCCGCGAAATCCTCCAGGTTCGCCAGGTGCACCGTGGACTTGACCACCTCGTCCATGGACGCTCCCGCCGCCTCGAGAATCGAGCGGATGTTCGTGAGCACCTGCCGGGTCTGTTCCGCGATGGCGTCGCCCACGGTCGCTCCCGTCTTCGGATCCAGGGGCCCCTGTCCGGCCACAAAGACCAGATTGCCCACGAGAAGCCCCGGCGTATAGGGGCCGAGGGGTTTCGGCGCGCTTTCGGGATGTACGGGCTGTTTCATGCGATGGACCCTCCTCGGTTTTTTCGGATGTTTGAGCCTGCGCTGTCATTGTAGCACTGCCCCCGTCTCTGGATCGGACCATTCCGCCCGGAAACGGACCGGCCTTCCGGAAGGCTTCGTCGCCGGAAGAAGGCGGATGCGCGGCGCTGGAAACCTTGCGCTTCGAGAGGGCCCCGCCGACACGTCCGCGCACTTCGAAGCGAGCCCAAGGCACCTTACACATCGGACCGGACCGAAAAAGCACCCGCTTCAGCGTTTCCGGCGTCGCGTCACCGGCCCTCCGGGACGAGCACGGGAACGGTGAGACTCCCCTGGGGCATGACGATGCAGCGGAACGCCGCTCCTCTCTCCGCCTCGATGCGGCCCAGGGCCTCCTCCACGGAGGCGACCTTTTCGGCGAAGAGCTTCCGTACCCTCTCCCCGCTCATGGAGGTCACCATATAGATCTTCTTCGCCGCCGCCACCTTGGCGATGCCGAAGGCCTTGTGCCCTCCCATTCTGAACTCCCTCCGGATCCGGGCCACGATGTCCTCCGGGCGGGAGGCGGTGTTCAGCCACTCCTCGAAGACCCTCTCTCCATAGCCGCCGGGACAGTCCGCCACGAGGACGATGGCGCCTCCCGCTTTCGTGGCCTTGTCCGCGTGGTCCAGGGCCTTCTGGGCCTGGTAGACGTTGATGTCCCGGGGATGACCGCAGGCGGAGACGATGGCCACGTCGGCGCGTTCCGCGACGGGCACCTCGTAGAGGGCGGACGAGACGGCCACCGCCTCCTTCCATGCCTTTTCCACGTCCCCCGCGACGACCTTCACGACCTCCCCGTTCTCGTTCGTCACCACGTTGAGGATGCAATCCACCCCCACCCTCCGGGCCGCCTCGAGCATCTCCAGGTGCAGAGGATTGGCGTCCAGGCCGGGAAGATCGTCCATGAGAGCCACCATGCGCACATGGTTGCGCTCCACCGACTCCTTTCCGGCCACGCCGGGGAGGATGGATTTCCGCCCCCCGGAATATCCGGCGAAGTAATGGGGCATGACGACCCCCAGGGTGAGCAGAAAATCCGCCTCGGCCACCAACCGGTTGACGCAAAGCTCCGATCCGGTGGCAAGCGTTCCCAGGGAAACGAGGGAATCCGGATCGTCCGCCGCGTGGGAGACGATCCGGAAGCGCCGGACCAGCTCCTCCCCGTAGACCTGGAGGTTCTGCTCCGGCGTGTGGGGATCGTGGATGCCCGTGGCCACCACCAGGGTCACTTTTTCGTCCGAAACACCCGCCTCGGCGAAGCGCCGCAGCACCGGAGGCAGCAGCAGCCCGTAGGGAGTGGGGCGGGTGATGTCGTTCACCACCACCACGATCCTTTCGGGTTTTTTCGCCCGAAGCTGCTCCAGAAGCGGCGGCGTTCCCACGGGGTGGTCCAGCGCGGCTTCCACATCGGCGGCGGTACAGGGCACCGCCTTCACTTCGGGAGGAAGGAGCACCTGGGAGATCCTGGCCTCGTCGAGCCGGAACTCATGCGTGCCCCTGCCGTAGAGAAAGCTGAAGTTCATGGAAGACCACGCTCCTTTCCTATTTTTTTCCGGCCTCCTTCAACGAACTCCACCGACAAGCTCCGTCCTGGGAACAGGGCACGGAACAAAGCAGCTTCTCGGAAAACGACACGGGGCGACAGCGGGGAGCGATGTTCTTTCGGAACAGCCTTCGCCGGGTTCCGTGCAATGTCCCTTCTCCGGGGGGATGAACATCGGTGTTCACGCCTTCATGCCGAAGAACACGCGCAATACCCGATGCCGAAGAATCCCCCACTCGAAGAGCGCCATGACGACGGCAAAGGAGGTCGCTGCCAGAATCGCGTATTTTGCCGCCACACCCATAGCCGCATGCATGAGGAGGAAGCCGGAAAGCACGATCACCGGCTGATGAAGCATATAGAAGGGGAGCACCGCCTTGTTGGCATAGCAAAGGAAGGCATTCTCGAAGGTGCAAAAGCGTCCGGCGAAACCCAGCAAAGCCACCAGCCAGCACCAGCAGTTGAACGTGCGCAGAAAAGCGAAGGGAACACTTCGTGACGAATAACCTCCGGTGGAAAGTGCGATACCCGCCACCGTCGCGAGAATACCGAGAACAAGCCCGGTTTTCCACTCTTTCTCGGTCCTCCTCTGAAACCGCTCGTCCAGGGCGAACAGAAATCCGAGCACGAAGAGCCCGAGATAAACCAGGGGGCTCCAGCCGCCGAAGGCGCGGATGCCGATTCCCTGGGGCCACATGTTGGCCAGCGCTTCCAAAACACCAAGGGGAAGGGCGGCGAGAAAGATCGTGCCACGCTTTTCCGTGTAGGCGGCAACCCGAGCGATTCGCTCCCGAAAGACGCGCCGCGACAACAGGCGAAAAAGCGGGAGGGTCAGGAGTGAGAAGAGAAAGAGAATTTCCAGGTACCACAAATGGAGCCCCATCCAGGCAAAATTGCCGCCGAACGCGTAGAAACCATCGAAGTAATGGGGAAGAAACTGCAGAAAGGATCCGGAAAAATCGCCGTGGGTCAAGCGCTCGACATAGACCTGGGGCGGCGCGAGAAAGAAAATGCCGACGAGCAGCGGAAGCAGGAGGCGCGCGCATTTCTCCCGGATATAGTGACCGTTGTCCCGTTTCGCGAGGGAAAAGGAGGCGCTCTCCGCCGAGAGAACGAAAAAAAGCGGCATCGTCCACTGCCCCACCACCATGACGAAGACACTCATTCCAAGGCTGAGTTCATCGTTCTTCACATGCCACCCTTCGTTGTTGAAAAAACGGGCACAGTGGAAGAGAAAGACCATGCCCATGGCAAAGATGCGCAGCCAATCGATGTCGTAGCGACGCATGGAGGAACGTTCCGTTTTCACGACCATCACTCCCCGACGTGACATAGTGGGCGTTCAATGTTCGGGAAACCCTGAACAAGTTTCTCGAAAAATGTTCACAGCGGGAGAAAAAGAGGCAATACCCCGTAAAGACCACGTTTCCCGCACTCATGGCAACGGAAGGGAGAAAGTATCTCCGTCTTCCGACCCTTTTTTAACCCCGGTAGCGATTTTTGGAGACACTACCCCCTTGGGGACAGGAGAAGACCTCTCGCCATGTAAAGATTGCACAGGGCGAAGAGCACGTAGACGGCACAAGTATTTTTAGCGAGCCCTTTATAGCGCACCTTGGGAAATCCGAAGACGCATGTGACGACGTGGAAGACATGTTCGACGCGTGAACGGACTTTTGAAAGAAGACGGTTTTTCTCTTTCTCTTCTTCGGTGAGCTTCTTGTTCTTCGTACCCCTCTTTTGGGTATGATCCACGGCATTCGGGGCTTTCTTTCGGATCTCTTCGGTTTTGCCCATGTAGGCCGAATCTCCGCAGGTCCCTTTTTCTTCTCCGTGCAGGAGTTCACCGATCCTGGTGGAGTCGTGTACGTTCGCCCCCTGGTGACGAGGCTTTTGACCTGTTTGCTTTCCTTGTCCACACCGANNGCCTGCGAAGGAGCATGGATGATCGTGGCGGGCGCGTCGGTTCCCTCGGAGAGTCTCAAGCCCCGGGAGGCGAGATGAAGGTTCACCGCCTCGAAGAGACTCTTGCGAGCTTGTGGGTTTCCAGAAGATGGCGGAACGTGCAGATAGTCGTCTCATCCGGAACGGGGTCGCTCCCGAGATCGATACGGGCAAAGCGCCGCATGGACTCCACGTCATAGAGGGCTTCTTCCACACCCCTGTCGCTGAGGCCCGAACCACTTCTGGAGAAAGTGGATCCGGAGCATTCTCTCCAGCCCTATGGGAGGACGCCCCTTTCCCTCTTTCGGAGAGAAGGGTTCGAGAAGAGAACAAGGCTCTTTCCAAGGGACGATCTGTTCCCTTTCGGCGAGAAAGAGTTCTCGTTTTGTGGGTTTTCGGTATTTCTCGAACGAAATGGCCCTCGCGAAGGTTTTCTGGCGCTTCATCACACCTCAGCCCCCTGGAAAGAAGGTCTACCGCAGAAATACCGCGGCTTTGGAATTTCTTTTACGGTCTCAAGGGAAAAACGGCGACATCTGCGCGGAGTTTTTCAGAGATTCCTTCGGGAAAAACAGTTCCATTCTCTGCGTTGGTAGTATTTTTCCAACGAGCGATCGCCAGTGAGCACGAGATTTTTATTTATTTGCTTATTTAAATAAGCTATCTCTATTTATTAAATACTTTTCTTTCTCAGAAAAAGAGCCCCTGGAGAAGAATTTTCGCGCCGAGAAGCACGAGAATGACGCCCCCCAGGATCTCGCAGCGCCCGTCGCCCATGTTGCGGCTGAGACGCCCCGCACCGAGCACGCCGAAGAGGGAAAGGGCGAAGGTGATGCCGCCGATCACCGCGGCGGTGCCATAGACGTGCAGCTCCAGCCCCACGAAGGAGACCCCCACGGCCAGGGCGTCGATGCTGGTGGCCACCGAGAGCATCAGGAGCGTCCAGCCCCGGGTCGGGTCTTCCCGGTCCGTGCGCTCCCTTCCTTCCCCGGCGAAGGATTCATGGATCATCCGGGCTCCCACGAAGAGGAGAAGCCCGAAGGCCACCCAGTGGTCGTACGCGGAGATGCGCTCAACGACGGTTCTCCCCGCCAGCCAGCCGAGGACCGGCATGAAAAACTGGAAGATCCCGAAGGAGACGGAAAGCCGGAGAACGGGGCCGGGGGAAACGCGTCCCCGGACGGCGCCGATGCCGATGGCCACGGAGAAGGCGTCCATGCCGAGCCCCACGGCGATGATCAGGATGGAAAGAAAGCTCATGAACCGGCCGGGCCGCCCGGCAGTTTTCGGAAGAAGGCGGCGATCCTCTCCGCAGTCTTTTTACCAATCCCGCCGGCCTTTTGCAAGGTCGGGACGTCGGCCGCGCGGACGGCCGCGGCGGAGCCCAGGGCCGAAAGCAGGGCCTTTAAGCGGGTCGGGCCGATGCCGGGGATGCCTTCCAGGACGGAAGTAAGATCGTTTTTTGCCTTTCGCTGATGCAGGTAGGCCTGGGCGAAGCGATGGGCCTCGTCGCGGACCTGCTGCAGCAGATACAGGAGCGGCGGCCAGCGCGATGGGTCGAGGGGGTCTTTTCTTCCGGGGAGGAAGACCCGGTCTCCCCGGGATTCTTTCCCTCCGGCCGGGTGCTCCCGGGACTCCTTGGCCAGGGCGACCACCTCCACGTCCTTCACGCCGGTGTCCCGGAGGGCTGACAGGGCCACCCGCAGGTGCCCCTTCCCGCCGTCCACGACGATCAGGTTCGGCGGCTCCTCGTTTCCGGAGAGTCGCCGGCGAAGAACCTCGTACATCATCCCGTAGTCGTCGATGCCCTCCACCGTCCGGACCCGGTAGCGCCGATAATGCCCCCGGTCGGGCCGTCCCTCCCGGAAGGCGACCTTGGAGCCGACGGCGACCTCCGCTCCGAGGCTGGCGATGTCGAAGCACTCGATCCGATCCGGAATTTTCTTCAGGGACAGCTTCTCCGCGGCAAGCTCCAGGGCCCGCCGGGGATCGGACCCGGGGGAGCGTGCCGCCCGGAGGGCGTTTTCCGCGTTCCGGCCGGCCATCTCCACGAGTTTCCTCGGCTCCCCCCTCTGCGGGAGGGAGATCGTGACCCCCCGTCCCCTCCGCTCTTCCAACCACTCGGATACGACCTCCCGGTCCGGGATGTCGACGGGCAGCAGGATCTCCGGCGGAATGCGGACCTCCCCGTCATAGTAGCGCTTCAGGAGGGCCGAGAGGATCTCCTCCCGCTCCAGGGCCAGGCGGACCGGGGGAAACAGGAGCTGCCCCGTGACCTTTCCCTTGCGGACGAACAGAAGGCATACCTGCGTCAGCCCTTCTTCCCCATGGATCCCGAAGACGTCCCGGTCGCGATGGGTCATGGAGAGGACGTACTGCTTCTCCAGGACGCGCTCGATCGCCCCGATGCGGTCGCGGAGCCGGGCGGCTTCCTCGAACAGGAGGTTCTCCGCGGCCTTTTCCATTCGGCGTCGCAGGTCCGCCAGGAGGACCCGCTCCCGCCCTTCCAGGAAGGCCAGGCTGTCCCTGACGAGTGCGGCGTAGGGGCCCGTCTCGATGAGCCCCGTGCAGGGGGCCGAGCAGCGCCGGATCTGGTACTCCAGGCAGGGACGGCGGCGCCCGCGGAAGTCCGCGTCCCGGCAGGTGCGGAGCGGGAAAAGGCCGTGCAGGAAGGAGAGGGTTTCCCGGGCCGAGGTGCTGGACGGGAAGGGACCGAAATAGCGGGCGCCGTCCTTCCGCGGCCGCCGGACGAGCTGGTAGCGAGGGAAGGGGTCCCGCGGGTCGATGCGGATGTGGAAGTAGGCCTTGTCGTCCCGGAAGTCGACGTTGTAGCGGGGACGGTGCTCCTTGATGAGGGTGTTCTCGAGGAGGAGGGCTTCCTTTTCCGTGGCCGTGACGATGAACTCCACGTCTTCAAGGCGGCCGACGAGAAAGGGGATCATGAACCGCCCGTCCGTCCCGCCGGCGTAGCTCCTGAGACGGCTCCGGATGTCCCTGGCCTTGCCGACGTAGAGAACCTCCCCGTCCCTTCCCTTCATGAGATAGACGCCGGGTCCCCGGGGGGCGCCGTCCACGAGGGCGTCGAGGGTGGCCCGGTCCACGGCTATCCCTCCAGGCGCCGCACGGCGCGCAGGACCTGGAGCGACTTGATCTCCCGCCCGAGCAGGTGCCGGATGAAGCAGGCCGTCAAGACCCGGCTTTCTTCCGCCGCCTGGCGGGTGAAGGAGATCCGTCCGATCCGCTCCAGCTCCACGTCCTTGCCCAGGAGAAGGGTTTTCAGAGTGCCCGCCGTGACGGCCACGGCGTCGGGATCTCCGGTCCCGCAGGCGCCGCAGCGGATTCCGCCCTGCCGCGGATCGAAGCGCCAGGCCCCGCTGCCCGCCTCGCACCGGCAGGCGGTGCAGCGGTCCAGGACGGGCTCGAATCCGGAGGCCTTGAGCAGGCGGATCTCGTAAAACCGCAGGTGGTCTTCCGTCAGGGCCGGCTCCCGGTCGAGAAGGCGGAGAAAGTCCCGGACCAGCCCGTAGAGCGCATCGTTTCTCTTCCCCTCCACGGAGAAATGGTCGGCCAGGTCGACGACGCATGAGGCGAGGAGCGTCTTCTCCAGGTCTCCCCGGAGGGCTTCGTGGTGGTCCACCGGATCGCTCGCCTCAATCAGGGCGAGGGAATCCCGGGAGCGGCGGGAGAAGAGGATCCGGACCCGCGAGAATGGCTCCAGGGCGTTGGCGAATCGTTTCCTGCTCTTCCGGGCGCCCTTGGCGATTCCCCGGACCTTGCCGAATTCATCCGTCAGGAAGGTGACGATGCGGTCCGAGTCCCCGTAGTCCAGCGTCCGCAGGACGAAGGCCTCGGCCTTAAGAGGCGTTCTCGGATTCACGGTAGACGACCCGACCGCCCACGATGGTCATCACGGCCTTGCCCTTCATGGGCATGTCCTGGAACGGCGTGTTCCGGCTCCGGGAGCGGAAAGAGCCGCTGTCCACCGTCCAGAAGCGGTTCAGGTCCAGCACGGTGATGTCCGCGTCGGACCCGGGCTTCAGGGTGCCCCCGGGGACGCGGAGGATCTGCGCCGGCCGGAGGCTCATCCGGAGGACCATCTCCGGCAGCGTGAGGACCCCCTTGTGGACCAGCTTCAGGGTCAGGCCCAGGGACGTCTCGAGGCCCACCATCCCGAAAGCGGCGACATCGAACTCGACGGCCTTGTCGGTCAGGGCGTGGGGGGCGTGGTCGCTGGCGACGGCGTCGATGGTCCCGTCCCGCAGGGCTTCGCGGATCGCCTCCATGTCGGCGGCGGAGCGGAGCGGCGGGTTGACCTTCAGGTTCGTGTCGTAGTCCCGGAGGGCTTCATCGGACAGGGTGAAATAGTGGGGAGCCGTCTCCGCCGTCACGGCGACGCCCCGCGCCCTGGCCTCGCGGAGGAGGCGGACGGATCCGGCGGTCGTGACGTGGCAGATGTGGATGGACGTGCGGGTGTACTCCGCCAGCAGGATGTCCCGGGCGATCATGGCCTCCTCGGCCGCCGCGGGGATGCCCCGGAGGCCGAGCTCTGTCGAGACGATGCTCTCGTTCATCAGGCCGCCCGCCGACAGGGTCGGGTCCTCGCTGTGGGACAGGACGGGCATGTCCAGGGAGTGGGCGTATTCCAGGGCGCGTCGCATGACGGAGCCGTTCGTGACGGGGCGGCCGTCGTCGGAAAAGGCCGCCGCGCCAGCCTCTTTCAGGTCCCAGAATTCCGAGAGGATCTTTCCCTCCAGGTTCCGGGTGATCGACGCCACCGGGTAGACCCGGGCCTTCCCGCTGGCCGCGGCCTCCCGGAGGATGAACTCCGTCACGGAACGGTTGTCGTTGACGGGATCGGTGTTGGCCATGCAGGCCACGGCGGTGAAGCCTCCTGCCGCGGCGGCCTCGCAGCCCGTCCGGATCGTTTCCTTGTACTCGAAGCCGGGTTCCCGGAGGTGGACGTGCATGTCGATGAGTCCCGGAACCACCACGAGCCCCTTCATGTCCAGAATGGACGTGCCATTGTCGGTCTTTTTCCCCTTGCCGGCCGGGGAGGGGATGTTCCGGGCGATCCGGGCCACCTTGCCGTTCCGGATCAGGATATCCATGGGGCCGTCGATGTCCTGGGAGGGATCGACGAGCCGCCCGTTTTTGAGAAGAAGGGTCATTGTTTTCCCCCTGTCAGGAGGTAGAGGAGGGCCATCCGCACGGCCACCCCGTTGGTTACCTGTTCCAGGATCACCGACGACGGGCCGTCGGCGATCTCCGGGGCGATCTCCACCCCCCGGTTGATGGGTCCGGGGTGCATGACCAGGACGTCCGGCCCGGCCAGGTCGAGATGGCGCCGGCTCAGGCAGTAGCGCCGGGCGTACTCCCGGAGCGAGGGGAAGAAGTTCTGCTGCTGCCGCTCCGCCTGGATGCGAAGCATCATGATCAAATCCACTCCCGAGACGGCCTCATCAAGGGACGTCCGGACTTCCACGCCCAGGCCTTCGATGTCCCGGGGCATCATCGTGGCGGGGCCCGCCACGGTTACCTGCGCCCCCATCTTGTGGAGGCCGTAGATGTTGGAGCGGGCCACCCGGCTG
>DIMS01000045.1 GCA_002425685.1 Synergistaceae bacterium UBA5560
CCCTTCACCTCTTCCATGGACGCCACGGTCTCCTCCGACAGGGCCGCGAGGGATTCGGCGCGCTGGGCGGAGAGAACCGCCTCCTCCTGAAGCTCCAGCACCACCTGGCGCTGCCGGGCGATCATGGCGGCAAGCGCGTCCGCCATGGTGTTCATCTCGTCCCGGGTGTTCACGTGGAAGTCCTCCCGGGTGAAGGTGAGATCCCCGTCCCGCGCCCGTTCCGCCAGGGCCACCACGTTCTTGATGGGACGGGAGATGGAATTGCCGAGCAGAAAGGAGATGGCGATGAAGACCACCACGATGGCGCCCACGAGCCCCGCGAGGATCTTCGCAAGGTGGTTCGCCGTGGCGTGTACCTCCGCAGTGGGAACGGAGACCGCGAAGGACCACCCGGGCGAGTTGGGAACGGGAGCGCCGAAGACGAAGAAGGGCACACCGTCGGGACGGGTCATCTCTCCCCGGACAACCTCGCCGCGCACCAGGCGTCGCGCCACCTCGTCGAGCTTCTTGAATCCGGCTTCCCCGGACTTGAGCGCGTTCAGCTTCATGACGAGGTCCTTGTTCGGATGGGCGAGAATCAGCCCCGTACCGTCGACGATCCAGCCGTAGCCGTTCTCCCCCATCTTGATGCTTCCCGCCATGTCGCTCGCCGTGGAGAGCAGCACCGTGGCTCCCAGCACACCCACGGTCTTTCCCGCGCCGTCCTTCACGGCGTTGGCAACGACGAAAATCTGTTGGCCAGTTATCCTTGAGACCAGAGGGTCGGAAACCACCGAATCCTTGGCGCCGCTCATGATCTCCTTGAAATAGGCTCGCTCGGAAAGATCAACGGGCTCACCTCCCGCAGTGGTGGGAGCCCTGCCCGTGGCATCCGCCAGAAAGTACGTCTCAATGTATCGGGCGTCGCGTTTCTGAAGCCGGATCAGATCTTCCTTCATGCCGTCCCAGTCCATGGCGCGGACGATATTCCGATCCGCCACGGTTTTCGTCAGAACGGCGAGGCCGTCGATCCATTCCCCGAGCTGATCCGCCCGGGCCTTCGCGATTTCCTCGGACATGTCCTCGGAAAGCGCACCCACACTGCTGTTCACCTGCTGGTAGAGTACAACACCAAGGAGTTTTTTACGTCTCTGTATGAAAACGGATACGCGTTCACCTGCTGGTAGAGTACAACACCAAGGGCACCGCAAAGCACAAGCACCGCAGACACAAACCACGCAAGAATCTTTCCCCGTATCGTTCTCATGACTCTCTCCTCCTTCGTACTCCCGGTCGACGAGTGCCTTGTCCGTGGTGTTTTCGCGCTCCGAGTTCCCGCTCTTGCTCCCGTCTCTTTCGGAGCTTTCCCTCCAGGAGAGAGGATTTTCTCTCCGAAAAATGCTCCTTGCGACGCACTCACAGCGGGATCAATTTGCCATACCACACAGAAAACAAGTCACTCTCAGAAAATCAAACCATTTTGGATGCAAAATTTTTCGCTCCGCCCTTGTGAGAACCATCATAACGGGGACTCGAAGAAACATGCGTTAGGGAGCCGTGAGAGTTCACTGTCCGAAAAGAGCGTTTCAGAAAGCGGGGAAGGGAAGGAGTGGAAGGAAGACATGCCGGCGCCAGGCTGGCAGAGGACACGGCCGAACGGCTGCGCGGAAGCGAGGAGATACAAGGGGGCTCCCGGTTTTCGGGAGCCCCCTGTTCTGCCCTGTGTGCGTCCTCGTACGGAAACGGTCCCTCCCGTTCCTCGCTCCGGGCCCGGAGGGAATGCCCTTCCCGCCCGCCGTCCGCGGGGAAACGCATCAGCGCATGGAGGCGGCCTCGCGCTTCCAGCCGTAGAGGAAGAGCGGTAACGCGGTCAGCGGGAGAAGCGCCGTGACGAACATGGTGGTGCCGAGACCGAAGTGGTCCGCCACGGCGCCGAGCGGCGACGTGACGAGCCCTCCGAGCCCCCAGGAAATACCCATGACGAGAGAACTCGCCATCCCCCGAGCCTGGGGAGAGAACTCCTGAGCCATGGCGGCGGTGATGGGCATGGTGGTGTTGAGCAGGGCCAACCCTCCCATGTAGAGCACCACGGACACGGTTCCCTTTGTGAGAGCCGCCGCAGCGAGTACCCCCGGCGAAAGAAGCAGCGCCCAGGTGAGCACCCGCTTGCGCCCCACCAGATCCGCCAGCCTGCCTGCAATCAGAGACGAGAGCGTTCCCGCGAGCGTCACCGCGAAGAGCACGCCGCCCACCCGGGCCAGGCTTCCCCCCTGCTCCGTCACGACGAGAGGAAGAAAGAAGCGCAGCCCCTGAAAGGTGGTGTCCACAATGAAGGTCACGATCCACACGAAGTAGATCTTCCGGAACACACCCGCAAGGCTTTTCCAGAAACCGTCTCTTCGGGATGTCCCGCTTCGCGTCGGCGTTCCCTCTCCGGCAAGGGAGGGGATGTTGCGGTACACGAAAAACCCGAGGATGATCGGCGGAATGACCACGGCGAGAGGAAGCAGCCGAAGCCCGACGGTCTTCACGAGGCCGATGGCGTAGAGTGGACTCAGGGAAGAGCCGAACATGCCCGCGGCGCTGAAGATGGCGATGGTGAACGCCAGTCGTCCCGGCGGCGAAAGATGTCCCATGGCGGCGTTACCCTGGGGATGATAGGCGGAGCTGCCCAGCGCCCAGAGGGCGACGAGCACCAGGGCGATCGCGTAGGACGGCGCCAGCGGAAGAAAGGCGATGGCCAGGGCCGTCAGGATCGGGCCGAGGATGATAAACACTGGAGCGGGAGAAAGATCCGCCAGGTGTCCCAGGAGAGGCTGGGCCGTCATGTTTACGAAACCGGACATGGAGTTCAGGAACCCCGCCTGGGCGAGAGACAGGCCGAGGCGCGGCACGATCTCGGGCAGAAAGGCGGGCAGGAAGGCGGAGTGGAGATCGTTCAGCAGGTGTCCGAGGGACACCAGGTTCGTCTTGTAGAGGACGCTTCGCTCCTCGCTCCCGTTTTGCCTGTCGGGGCGAAGGCTGCTCTTCACGGAGGAATTCGTTTCGACACGGGCATTCATGTTCCGGACGGTCTCCTTTTCTCCCGTTCCGACGGAAACGGCACGATCCGCCCACGGGTCTCGGGTCCGGAACAGTATACGGCAAAGGGCGGTCTCCCAAACCGACCAAAGGGGAAACCGCCCGTCAGACCACCGTTTTTCTCCGAAAAGAAGGAAGTTATTCCTCTTCGCCGCCGGCGAAGACGTACCCTCTTCGGGAAATGGTGAGAATCACCTCGGGCTGTTCCGGATCCGTCTCGATCTTGCTCCGGAGATTTCTCACGTGCCAGCGCACCAGCCCCGTATCGGTCGTCCCCTGGGGGAATCCCCACACCTGCTGGAGCAGTTCCTGGCTGGAAAGCACCTCTCCCGCGTGGGTCATGAGGTAGGCCAGAAGGTCGCACTCGGTCTTGGTGAGGCGGATCTCTTCACCCCGCACGAAGGCCCGCCGCGACTCCAGGTTCAGCGCGACATCGCCGAGATCGACCATCTTCGCCTTGCCGTTTCCTCCGGGAAAAGCCGCCGTCGTCTCGGGAACGGCACGCTTGCCGCGCCGCAGCAGCGTGGAGACCCGGGCCAAGAGCTCCTGAAGGTAGAAGGGCTTCACGAGGTAATCGTCCGCGCCGTGCTCCAGCCCGAGAACCCGGTCCGACACGGAGGAACGGGCGGTGAGAAAGAGCACCGGCGTGTCCGCCGTGTCACTGTGACGGCGAAGTCTCTGAAGGACCTGAATGCCATCCATGCGAGGCATGACGATATCGAGGATGATCAGATCCGGCCGGTGTTCGAGCGCCGCGGCAAACCCCTCGCTCCCCCCCGAAGCGGTGACCACGTGATAGCCTCTTTCGACAAGCCCCTTCCGCACCACTTCCACCAGGTCGGGATCATCGTCCACGAGAAGAATCTTCTGTGCCACGAGTCATTCCCCCCCTCTCTCCCTTGTTCGAAGACACCGCAGCGGCGAAAGGCCACTTTCCCCGAGATGCGGTTTTTCAACCATGTATTCTTCGTGATTCTCATGGTAGGGGAGAAGGTCCTTTTTCTGCGTTAGGGTTTTGTGAGAGTTTGTGCCGACAGTCCGAAAAAAGGACACTTTGAACCGGTGGAGAGAAAGCCTTCCTCTCATCCCCCTTACAGTGAGGGGATGAGAGGAAGGCGAATCGTGACCGTGGTGCCTTTGCCGAGTTCGCTCGCGGCGGCGATGCTTCCCCCGTGCGCCACGAGGATGCTGTGGGTGACCGAGAGCCCGAGCCCCATGCCCGAGGCGGGATCCGTGGAAAAGAAGGGATCGAAGACGTGGGGAAGATCCTGGGGATCGATGCCGCACCCGTCGTCCTCGATGGTGACCACCGCCTCGCCGCCGCTCTTCTTCCCCCGCACCCACAGATGTCCCAGCGGGCGCTCCATGCGGTTCACCGCCTTCACCGCGTTGAGCAGCACGTTCACGAAAACCTGAAGCAACTGCTGGGAATCCGCGGAAACCCGGATGTCCGTCTCGACCTGCATGTCCATCTCCACGTTCGCCACGCGCTTTCGGTCGGAGCAGGCCAGCTTCCACGATTCGGCGAGACACGACGCCAGAAGGACGGGCTCCACGCGGATCTCCCTGCGGCGCGAGAAGGATTTGAGCCCGTCCACAATGCGCTCCAGCCGTTCCGTGAGGCGCACGATGGCATTCACGTAATCCAGCCGCTCCTCCAGGAGTTCCGCCTTGTTCTTGCGCCTCGGCGTGGTCAGGTTCTCCCGGAGCAGTTCCGCGTTCATGCGGATGGATGCCACGGGGTTGTTGATCTCGTGGGTCACGCCCGCCACCATGGTACCCATGGTGGCGAGACGGTTCGCCTGTAGCGCCTGATTCATCTCGCCGAGTTGCGTCAACAGCCGCCCCGCCTTGGCGAGCTCCACCTCCGTTCGCTTCACCGCGGTGATGTCCACGTGAACACCGCTCATACGCAGAGGACGCCCCGCCTCGTTCCGGGCGGTCACCTTCGCCCGGGAGAGAACCCATTTTTGCGCTCCGTTTTTGGCGCGAACCCGGACCTGCACTTCGAAGAAGGCGATCGTTCCCTCCAGGTTGGCGCGGATCGCACTCTCCACCATGGGAATGTCGTCGGGATGAACATAGTTCCGCCAGGCGTTCAGGTCCGCCGCTTCGATCTCGCTCGGATCGTAGCCCAGAAGCTCCGCACAGCGGGGACTGTGGTAGACCGTTCCCGCCGGGATGTCCCAATCCCAGTACCCCTCGCCGCTCCCCTCGAGAACCAGGCGAAACCGCTCCTCACTCACCTCCAGGGCGTGACGGGTCACCACCAGATCCGTCACGTCGTTGGCGAAGACCGCCACGCGGAACACGCGCTCGTTCCGGAAGATAGGAACGACGGTCATGTCGAAGAACGTGCCGTCCGCGGCACGGTCACGGAAGGACACCTTGCTTCTCGAGGCGACGGCCTCCTCGAATCTGGCGCGGCGAAAGTCCGCCAGTTCGGACGGAAAGAGATCGAACACCACCGTACCGAGCAGCGCCTCCAGGCTTTTTCCGAACCGAACGCAGCAGAGACGGTTCGGAAAGAGAATCCGCCCCTCCGGATCGAGCAGGATCGTGTAGATCGTGGCGGCATCGAGAAGCGTTCCCAGAGACTCCGCCATCTCCGCGGTCTCCAGGAGGTGGATCAGAAAGTCCGCCGATTCCAGAAAGCGGCTGTTCCGTGGAAGCAGCATCCGGCGCACGGATTCTTCCGCGGCGGGACAGGTACAGTCCTCCCCCCGGGAAGACTCGCCGCAGGACGCACACGGAGAGGACGAAACATCCTCCGCACCGTGCACCGATCCTCCGTTTCGTTCCTCCGGCCCCTCCGAACCGGAAACAGCCGGAGTTCGCCTGTCCTCCTCGAAATCGTGCACCTGCAACACCTCTCCTCCACCCCGTGGGCGATTTCGTCCGCCTTCCGGAATGCGGTAACCGGCACACCCCGCCCCGATGAAGACCGACGCCGGCGGAACTCCGCCGACTGAGAAACGAGAGACGGGCATGACCATGTCAGCGTCTCGGATCGCCACCTCCGGACAACACACCGTCGCGGAAGAAGCAGCTGCGACGCCGGCTCTGTGAAAGCATGCGCCGGACAATTTTCTGGAACGATTCTTGTCTCCACTATACGCTCCCCGAGGCGAAAGCGCAAAAACGGAGCCGTAGGAAAGGGCGCCCGTAGGAATGCACAACACCCGGACATGCACATCGCCGCGGGGGACTCCCCGCGGCGATGTCTTCATGGTCTGTGTCTTTTTTCGTCCCGCCGCCGTTCCGGACGGGTGAGACCTAGAATCCCTGCTCTTTGTAGTAGCGCTCCGCACCGGGGTGGAAGGGAAACTCGATCTTTTCCGAGGCCGTTTTGAGCTCCAGCGCTTCGAGGGCCTTCACGGCCGCCGCCATCTCGTCCCGGTGCTCGAAGAGAAGTTTCGTCATGGTGTAGACCGTTTCCTCGGGAAGATCCACCCGTGCGACCATGGAGGTCATGGCTCCCACGGTGGGAATATCCGTCGTGGCGCTCTTGTAGCTTCCCTTGGGGATGATGTACGCCTGGGTGCCGAAGCGATCCCACATCTTCTTCAGGATCTCGTTTTCGAAAGGAAGAAGCACCACGTCGATCCGGCTCTCCAGATCCATGATAGCACTCAGTGGAAGCCCGGAGGAGACCACGTAGGCATCCACGTGGCCGTCGGCCATCTGGTTGACACCGTCCGCATAGGAGCTGTAGTTCACCTGTCCGCCCCAGGCGGCGAACTCCGCCTCGGTAACACCATAGGCGTCCATGATCTGCCGCACCAGAAATTCCGTGATGTTTCCCCGGGCGAGCGTGGCGTAGCGGAAGGGAAGCTTCTTGTTGAAGAGATCACCCACGGTGGTGATGCCGTTCTTGTCGGCGAAGTCCTTGCGGAGCACGAAATAGACATACTGGGGATAGAGATGGGCCAGCAGGCGAACGTTCTCGAGACTCTGTCCCTTGAACGGCCCCTCGGGATCGGCGGACATGCCCGGATAGAGCACGGTGAAGGCCACGTCCACCTTCCCCTGGCTCATGTTGACCAGGTTCGAAATGGACCCCCCCGTGGTGACCGACACGGGAATGCCGTTCTTGCCGAACTCCTCACCCATGACGCCCCCCATGGCGTTCCAGATGCCCCCCGACGCGGCCGTGGCGAAACGGAGCGGTGCGTCCGCACACGCCATCGACGCACTCAGGAGCGACACCATCAGAGCCACCGCACAACAAAGATTCCGACGCATTCCCGTTCTTCTTCCGATCACATGAAGCCCTCCCTTCGTTTTTCCCCTCCGCATCGCCCGAACCACCCGGACGCTGCACGATGTCTTCAGAGGAGAAACCACTCCCTCACTCGATGGAACAGGTTGTTAACAGAAATCATTATACCCACCTCACCACCGTGAGCAAGATGCAAGACGAATGCATCATTTTTGCCGTGCCCCCATGATCATCGGCGACAGGGTCGGGTTTTCCCGGGACGCACGTTCCCGGGAGCAACGCCGCACGTCGGACGGATTTTTTGGAACGGTTCTTTTCTCCACGCGACGCTCCCGAGGACAAAACGTCACAAAACGGAGGCCGTTGTGGAAATTTTGTAAGATTTTTGTTTCGAAAATTCTTTCTGGATCACCTTGGTATTCCAGAAGGAACTGTGGTACAATTTCTCCGTTGTTTCGGTTTTTCCCTTTTTCTGCGATGAAAAACACCGCTATTCCACTTTTTCTTCCGACACAGCTCCATCGCCAGATATCGAGGAGATCCGTCTCGTCTTTTCATCGCCCTGGCTTTGTCGTTTTTCTGCACTTCTTGACCATAAAAACATTCTTTCGTACTATGCATACCGTCATCCCTACGGCATCTCACATCCGAAAGGAGGAGTCGGCATCATGAGAAAGTTTCTGGTAGCGGCACTTGCGGTCATTCTTGTTCTCGGCACGCTCGGCGTTGGGTTCGCGGCGAAGGAGGGGTGGCCCGATCAGCTCCGGTTCATGGCGGGACCTCCCGGCGGCAACTGGTTCGCCATGGGCGGGGCCATGGCAGACCTGTGGAGCAGAGAAGTGGTTCAGACCACCAGCAGCACCGGCGGCGGCGTGGCGAACATCGTGAACGTGAA
The DNA here is from genome assembly GCA_002425685.1 of Synergistaceae bacterium UBA5560. GTDB lineage: Bacteria > Synergistota > Synergistia > Synergistales > Aminiphilaceae > Aminiphilus. The sequence goes on from DIMS01000045.1 coordinate 8,178, forward strand.
CGCCACAAAGGCGGACATGGGGCTCTCCGTGACCTCCATGATGGGCGCGGCGGCAAAGGGAGAGGATCCCTACAAAGAGGTCCTCGGCAACGCGGGGCTCTTCGCGAATCTCTACCGGCAGTACACGTACTTCATCATGCGCAAGGACTATGCGGAAAAAAACGGCATCAAGACGCTGGGCGACGTCATGGAGAAGAAGCTCCCCATCCGCTTCGCCACTCTGAAGCCCGGCACGGCCTCGGAGTTCGTCATCAAATCCATTCTCCAGAAGGGATACGGCGTCTCCTGGGAGGACATCAAGAAGTGGGGCGGCTCCGTGGAGTTCAGCAACTACGATGACGGCGGCAACCTCCTCGCCGACAACCACCTGGACTGCTTCGCCTTCGCCGTGGGGCGAGCCGCGTCGGTGGTCATGAAGATCGAGAGCCAGACAGAGGTGGTGCTCCTTCCCGTGGACGAATCGGCCCGGAAGGCCATGGCGGACGCCTACGGCACCACCACCTTCGACATCGAGCCCGGCATCTACAAGAGCGTCACCGAACCCGTTTCCGTCGTGGGAGACTACACCTGCATCGTCATCCGCCAGGACCTCCCGGAGGACCTCGTCTACGAGCTGGCGAAGTCTCTCTGGGGCGGAAAGGCCACGATCGCCTCGGCCATCAAAGACCTGGAGGAGCTGGATCCTAAAGAGGCCATTTCCACTGGCGTCCCCGCCCATCCCGGCGCGGTGAAGTTCTGGAAGGAAGCTGCGGGCAACTAGGGCATCGGGCACCGGGCCAGAAAGAGACGAACAGGGCGGGAGAAATTCCCGCAGATGTTCCGGGAGTTTCGAAGGCACCGCCCTTCCGGGCGGAGGAGTGGCGTCGGGCGGGCGGCCTCGAAGGGCATCCCGCCCTGTTCATCTTCCGATCCGGTTTCCATTCCACGAGCGGGATCTCCCGCACCCGCGGAACAACCTCACCAAAACGGGTGACAGAAAGACAAGGAGGACTCGGCCACATGCGGGAACTTACGGGCAGGACCAAGCAGTTCATCTACATCTATGTGATTCTCATGGGATGCTTCCATCTCTACACGGCCATCTTCGGCTCCTACGAGGCCTATCTCCAGCGGGCGATCCACCTCTCCTGGGTGCTGCCCCTCGGCTTTCTTCTCTATCCGGCCACGAAATCCGCTCCCAAGGACAGCATTCCCCTCTACGACTGGTTCCTGGCGATCCTCGCCGCCGTTCCGGGGCTGTACGTCATGCATAACTACAGCAACATCGCCATGCGCATCGTCCAGGTGGACCCGGTGACGACGGTGCAGATCGCCCTGGCTTTCCTCCTCACGGTGCTTCTCCTGGAGGGAACACGGCGGGTGGTGGGCTTTCCCCTGGCGCTCATCGCGGCGTTCTTCGCGGGATACATGTACTTCGGCCACCTGCTGCCGGGAATCATGAAGGGACTTTCCTTCACCATCCCCGAGGTGGCGGAGCAGCTCTTTCTCACCGACGAGGGCATCTACGCCATTCCCCTCGGCGTCTCCGCCACCTTCGTCATGGTCTTCCTCATCTTCGGCGGTTTTCTCGAAAAAAGCGGCATCGGGGCCTACTTCATGGAGTTCGCCCAGGCCTTCGCGGGCACCACGCCGGGCGGCCCCGCGAAGATCGCCGTGGTGAGCTCCTGTCTCTTCGGCTCCATCTCGGGCTCCGCCGTGGCGAACGTCTACGGCACGGGGACCTTTACGATCCCCCTGATGAAACGCCTGGGGTACGCCCCCTACTTCGCGGGGGCCGTGGAGGCCGTGGCGAGTTCGGGGGGACAGATCATGCCGCCCATCATGGGAGCCGGAGCCTTCATCATGGCCTCCCTCCTGGGCATCCAGTACGGCAGGATCGTCATCGCCGCCATCGTGCCCGCGCTGCTGTACTACGCGGCGGTGTTTCTCATGGTGCACCTCCGGGCCCTCAAGCGGGGACTCAAGGGACTTTCACCGGAGGAACTCCCTTCCAGGCGAGGCGTGGTGAAACGCCTCTACAACCTGATTCCCATCGTGGGGCTCGTGTGGATGCTCATGACGGGGTACTCGCCCATGCTCTCGGCGGTGCTCGGCATCGGCATGGCCTGGCTCGTCTCCCTTCCGAGCAGGGAGCACCGCATGGGGCCGAAGGCGATCCTCGACGCCATCTACTCCGGAGCGAAGAACATTCCCGTGGTGGGCATCGCCTGCGCCTCCGCGGGCATCATCGTGGGCTCCGTGGCACTCACGGGCTTCGGCTTCAAATTCGTGGGGTTCATCTTCTCCTTCGCGGGAAACATTCCATTCCTGGCGCTGCTCCTCATCATGCTCATCTCCCTCATCCTCGGCATGGGGCTCCCCACCACGGGGGCCTACATTCTCGCGGCAGCCCTGGGCGTTCCCGCGCTGGTGAAGATGGGATTCCTCCCCCTGAGCGCCCACATGTTCGTCTTCTACTTCGCCATCGTCTCGGCCATCACGCCCCCCGTGGCGCTCGCGGCCTACGCGGCCAGCTCCATCGCCGGGGCGAGCCCGAACCAGACGGGTTTCCAGGCCATGCGCCTGGGCATTCTGGCTTTCATCGTTCCCTTCGCCTTCTGCTACGACCCGTCGCTGCTCCTGCAGGGAACGGCCCTGCAGAACCTCGCCGCCGTGGCGGGAGGAACCACCGCGGCCCTTGCCCTGGGCTTCGCCATGGAGGGCTATCTGGCGGGACTGCTCTCCCTGTGGCAGCGAGGGATGTTTCTCCTCGCGGGACTGGCCTGCCTCACGCCTTTGTACACCCTCAGAGGAGCGGGCATCGCCCTGACCATCGCGGGCATGGTGCTCTTCTGGGGAAAGGGCCCGAAGCAAACACCCCGGACACCCGCACAAGCGGCGTAACCCGAAGGAAACCGACACAGCGCAAACGTGACACGGACACGAACCTCACTCCGGCCCGACCGGCGACACGGAGAAAGGCGCGAGAGGCCGCATGTTGCG
>DIMS01000004.1 GCA_002425685.1 Synergistaceae bacterium UBA5560
GGGACTGCTTCAGGGTGCGACGATTTTTTCCGCGGCGCAGACGGTGCTGGATTGCGAAATCTTCGGATTTCTCCGCAGGGCCGCAGGCGGCCTCTCTGTGGACGACGAGAACCTTGCCCTCTCCGTGATCGAAAGTGTTGGGCCGGGGGGAAACTATCTCACCGAGGAGCACACCCTGGCGCACATGCGCGAGATCTGGCAGCCCCGCGTTCTGGACCGGGGCTCCACCCGGGACGAATGGGAGGCCTCGGGGCGCCTCTCTCCTGCGGATCTGGCGGAGAGGCGGGCGCGGAAACTGCTGGAGAAACACGAGCCGGAACCCCTTCCCGGAGAGGCGGAGGTGCGGGAGATTCTCCGGGAGTACGAGGCCCGTCTCGTCTGAGGCCGGAGCGTGGAGCTTTTTTTCGGGCGGAATGGGGAGGGAATGCTTTTTCCGTGTACGGAGCGGAGGATTCTTCCCCGGGAAACGTTGGAATACGTGCGGCGGAGCGTTGGTCGCGGCGGTCTTCGGGACGTGCACCTTCCGGAACGGCGGGGGTGCGGAAGGGTGAAGGAGGGTTCGTCCATGGGTTTCGTGTATGCGGTGCTCGGCGGCGGAAGGCAGGGAACGGCGGCGGCGTATGACATGGCGAAGAACGGGGATGCCGAGCGGGTTCTCGTGGGGGATGCGGACCTGGAGGCGGCGGTGCGGTCTGCGACAAGAGTGAACACGCTCCTGGGGCGTTCCGTCGCGGAGGCCCATCAGGTGGACGCACGGGACGGCGCGGCACTCCGTCGTTTTCTGGAGTCGGTGGATTCCTTCCTTTCCGCCGTGCCCTACTGGCTGAACCCTTCGGTTCTGGAGGCTGCCATCGATGCGAAGGCCTGTATGTGCGATCTGGGGGGCAATACGGATCTGGTGCGGGAACAGATGAAGCGCAGCGACGCCGCGGAGGCGGCGGGAATCGCCGTGGTGCCCGACTGCGGGCAGGTGCCGGGAATGGGAACGGCCCTCATGAGCTACGCCATGACCTTTCTCGACCGCACGGAGGAACTGCTCATGTGGGACGGGGGCAACGACCAGCATCCGAAGCCCCCGTTCAACTACATTCTCACTTTCAACATCGCGGGCCTTACCAACGAGTACTACGGAGTGGCCCATTTCCTCCGGAACGGAAAGAGGGTGGAGGTCCCCACCTTCCTGGAGGAGGATTACGAGACGGTGGATTTCGGCGGAAAGATCGGCGTCATGGAGGCCTTCGTCGCCGGAGGCGGCACGTCCACCATGCCCTGGACCTACGAGGGAAAGGTCAGGACGCTCTGGAACAAGACGCTGCGCTGGCCGGGACACTTCGCCCAGTGGAAGGCCTACATGGACGCGGGACTCCTCGAAGAGGAGTCCGTCGATGTGGACGGAATGCGGGTCTCTCCCCGGGCACTGCTGCATCGGGTGCTTGATCCCAAGCTGCGGGCACGTCCCGAAGACCGGGATTTCGTCATTGTCCGGGTGAAGGGCATCGGGGAAAAGGACGGGCGCCGTGCGGAGGTGCTGCTCGACCTGATCGACTACTACGACGAGGCAACGGGTTTCACCGCCATGGAGCGCACCACCGGATGGGACGGTTCCATCACGGCGATTCTGAACGCCCAGGGGGTGACGCCCCGGGGCGTGCATCCCGTGGAACTCGCCGTCCCCGGAAAACGCTTCGCCGAGGAGTTGCGGAAGCGGGGATTTTCCCTGAAGGAGTCCTTCACCATCCACAGGGATTGAGACGGGAGAGCACAAAGAACAGGAGCGGAGGTGCTCCACCGGGAGACCTTCGACACGCGAACAGGAGGGATCGTTGTGAAGAAAAAGGTGATCGTGTTGGGATGCGGGCTCGTGGGGTCCGTCATGGCTCTGGATCTGGCGGCGGACGATGCTTACGAGGTGACCGTGGCGGACGCGAATGAAGAAGCGCTGAAAAAGACCGCCGCAAAGGCGAAGACTCCCGTGAAGACCACGACGGGGATCGATTTCGCCTCTCCCGCGTCCATCACCGAAGGGGTGCGGGGGCATGATCTTGTCATCGGCGCCGTTCCGGGATCCATGGGCTATGCCGCCATCGACGCGGTGATCAAGGCGGGCGTGGACATGTCGGACATTTCCTTCATGGGCGAGGAATACCGCGATTGGGACAGGGCCGCCAAGGAGGCGGGGGTCACCCTCTTCGAGGACGTAGGGGTCACCCCCGGCGCATCGAGCATCCTCATCGGAGACGCCTGCCGACGGCTCGACCGCGTCGACGATGTGACGATCTACGTCACGGGGCTTCCCAAGAGTCCCGAGCCCCCCTTCAACTATCGCCTCGTCTTCTCCCCGGACGACCTGGTGGAGGAATTCGTTCGCCCCGCCCGCATCAAGAGAAACGGGAAGATCGTGGAGGAGCCTGCCCTTTCGGGACGGCAGCTCCTCACCTTCGACATTCCCGGCATTTCCGTGCCGCAGATGGAAGGATTCTACACCGACGGTGCCCGGTCGCTCCTCGATTCCATCCCCTGTCCCGACGTGAAGGAGATCACCCTCCGCTATCCCGGGACGGCCCGGGACATGGAGTTTCTTCGGGAGATCGGCCTGTTCGACACGGATCCGGTGGACGTGAAGGGGCAGAAGGTGGCGCCCCGGGATCTCTTCGCCACCCTTGCCTATCCCAAGATGAAGCTCCGGGACGACGAGATCGAGTTCACTTTCTTCCATGTGCTGGTCACGGGAGAGAAGGACGGAAAGAAGATTCGGGAGGAATACGCTCTCTACGACGAGCGGGACCCCGGAACGGGCTACCATTCCATGGCCCGGACCACGGGCTTTCCCTGCGTGATCGTGGGGCGTCTGATCGCCGAAGGAGTCCTGCGCATGCCCGGCGTGAACCCTCCCGAGGCGGTGGGGACCTGCGCTCCCGCAGTGGAGCGGTTCCTCCAGGAGATGGCGAAGCGGGGTGTGAAAATCATCCATCGGGTGACGGAACTTTAGGGGGGCGGGGCAAAGCCATGGCACGGGAACGGAAGAAAGGCTACGGCCCCAAAAAGCCCATCGCTCCCATACCGCGCTACTGGAATCCTCCCATCGTGCTGGTTCAGGAGGAACAGCGCCGGGCCATTCACGGCGCCTCCCTCACTGTGCTGGAACATGCGGGCATGCGCATCGCCTCGGAGGAGGCCCGGGAGATCCTCGCCCGGGCGGGTGCCCGTGTCGAGGAGGACCGGGTCTTCTTTCCCTGGACGCTCGTGGAAGGGGCTCTGCGGAAGATCCCTTCGGTGATCCGCCTCTGCGGGCGCACTCCTGAGGAGGATCTCCTCCTGGACGGACGTCACACCTACATGAATCTCGACGGAAACGGGATGGAAATTCTGGATTTCGAGACCGGAGTCCGCCGCCCCACCGACCTCGCCGACCTCGAGACGGCCACGCGGTTGGCGGACTATCTGGAGCAGATCGGCTACGTGTGGCCCATCGCCACCGCCCGGGACTGTCCCGTTCCGGTGCAGCCCCTTTACGAAACGCGATGCCAGCTTCGCAACACCACCAAACACGTCATGACCATGACCGTGGCGGATGGCTTCTGCGCCCGGGGCGTCATCGACATGGCCGCGGCGGTGGCGGGAGGACGCGAGGCGTTGCGCCGCCGCCCGCTCATCTCCCTTTTTGAGAGCGTCACCAGCCCTCTCGCGCTGGAGCGAGGCGCCTGCGAGGCACTTCTCGCCTTTGCGAGGGAAGGTCTGCCCACGGGGATCATGACCATGCCTCTCTCGGGGGCCACTGCGCCGGTCACCGTGGCGGGGAATCTCGTGCTCGCCAACGCGGAGGTCCTCGCAGGGCTCACTCTGGTGCAGTGCGTCACGCCGGGGTGTCCCTCCTGGTACGCCTCGTGTTCCACCGTGATGGACCTCAAGTCCGGCGGCGTCACCTCCAACGGTCCCGAGGACTACCTGATCCAGGCGGGAACCATCGCCATGGCGCGGATCCACTACAATATTCCCGTCATGACCGGCGTCATGGGGACCGAGGCACGCGCTCCGGGATGGCAGTCCGCCGTGGAGGATTCCCTCTCCGTGTATACCTCCGCTCTCTGCGGCGCGGACCTCATGCCCGGCGCGGGTCTTTTGAAGAACGCTACGGTGCTCTCCTACGAGGAGCTTGTCCTGGGGTGCGAGATCTACGAGATGGTCCGCCGCGTCAAGGAAGGATTTCCCACCGACGCGGAGTCCCTCGCCGTGGAGGCCATCCTGCGGGTGGGTCCCCGGGGGGATTTCATGACCGATCCCCACACGCTGGAGCACATGCGGGAGTTGTGGCAGCCCGAGGTGCTGCGCCGGTGCAGCTTCGACGCCTGGGAGAGTTCGGGACGTGCCGATGCCCTGGAGCGTGCCCGGGAAAAGGCGGCGTGGATCATGGAACACCACGCGCCGGAACCACTTTCCGCCTCGGTGGATGCGGAACTCGACCGCATTCTCGAGATCTACGCCGAAGAAAAAGGGGGGATCTGACCCCGGCTGTATGTGATGACGTTTCCGTCCCGTTCTTTCCGGAGCGTTTCCCGGGTGCGCCGCCGCAGTTTGCCGTACCAGCTTCGGCGGTGTCGGAGCGGATGTCGTTCCGACGGGGCGTGTTGCTCCGCCGGGAAAGCATCCCGAGCCGAAGAGAAGAAGAGGGAGGCTGAAGAGACATGTCCAGAGAGTTGCCGCCGGAAGTGCAGGAATACCAGGATGAAAAGGCGCTCGGAGAAAAGCGGGGAGGCCAGGGAAAGACCCCGACATTCGCCGAGTCCATCGGCGTGGTGGCCGCCATCGCGGGGGTCATCACCGTGTGCATTCTCATGCTGGGCCTCGACGCGCACATTCCCATCTTTCTCTGCGTCCTTTTCGTCACCGTTCTCGGGCTGCGTCTCAAGAATACCTGGGAACACCTGGAGGCGGGATTCGTCTCCGCCATCAACGCCAGCATGTCCGCCTTCTTCATTCTCATGCTCGTGGGCATTCTCGTGGGCGTGTGGATGATCTCCGGCGTCATCAGCACCATGATCGATTATGGTCTGGCCATCCTGTCGCCGAAGATCTTCCTCATCGCCACCTACGTCATCTGCAGTATCGTCGCCCTTGCCACGGGAACTTCCTGGGGCACGGCGGCCTCCATCGGCGTCGCCCTTGTCGGCGTGGGAGCCGGTCTCGGCATTCCCGCAGGCATGACTGGAGGCGCCATCGTCGCCGGTGCCTACTTCGGCGACAAGATGAGTCCTTTGTCCGACACCACGAACCTTGCTCCCGCAGTGTCCGGGGCCAAGCTCTACGACCACATTGGCGCCATGATCTACACCACGGGGCCTACCTGGATTCTCGCGGGGGCGGCCTTCATCGCCCTGAGCCTGCTCTACGGTGGCGGCGACTTCGATCCCACCCGGGTGAACCAGATCCGGGAGGCTCTGGCGAGCGTGCAGAAGATCCATCCGCTGCTGCTTCTGCCGCCTCTGTGCGTCATCGGCATGGCACTTCTGAAGATTCCCGCCGTGCCGGGCATGTTCGTGGGGATTGTCACGGGGGCTCTTTGCGGCATGGTCATTCAGGGGGTGGGGTTCGTCGACATGATGACCGCGGCGAACTACGGTTACGAGGGGGCCGTCTCCGCGGAGGTCTTCGGCGAGGAGATCGCGGAACTCGTGAACGGTCTGCTCACCCGGGGAGGCTTGCAGAACATGATGTGGACCATCTCCCTTTCCTGGATGGCCATCGGGTTCGGCGGCATGCTCGAAGCGGTGGGATATCTCCACGTCATTCTCCACGCGGTGGTGAACTACATGAACCGCGTGGGAAACCTCGTGACGGCCACGCTGGCCTCCTGCTTCGCCGTGAACCTCCTCATCGGCGACCAATATCTGGCCATCATCCTGCCGGGGCGCCTCTTCAGACCCGCCTACGAGGAACTCGGTCTGGAGCCGCGCATGCTCTCCAGGACACTCGAGGATGCGGGAACGCTCACGTCGCCTCTCGTCCCCTGGAACGCCTGCGGTGCCTACATGGCGGGGACGCTCGGCATTCCCACCCTCACCTACGCGCCCTACGCGATCCTCAACTGGCTGAATCCCTTTGTCTCCGCCTTCATCGCCTACGCGGGGTTCAAGATCTTCTGGCGCGAGGGGTACGGGCCGGCGGCGAAAAACGACGCGGTTCCCGCGGCGGGCACGGGGAAATAGCGTGAGGAAGCCGGTGGCATTTTCTTTTGCCGTCCCACCGTCGGAACATCGACCACCGGGTGGTTCCGGCATTCGGATCTGAACACCTATGGAAGAGAGGACAGTCATGCGGAACGGAGACGAGGGAACGGACTCGCCGGAGAAGACGACACTGGAGGATCTGGCCTACGGGCGGATCCGTGCGGCCATTCTCGCCCGTAAACTCCCGCCGGGAACCCGGCTTGCGGAACCGACGCTGGCGAAGAAGATCAACATCAGCCGCACGCCCGTTCGCGGGGCTTTGCGACGCCTCGCCTCGGAGGGGTTGGTGACGATCTCCGCAAACCATGGGGCCACGGTGACCGTTCCCTCTCTTCGGGATATCGAGAACGCCTACCAGGTTCGAGAGGCCCTCGAATGTCTTGCCGCCTCCGTTGCGGCGGAGAGGGCGTCGAAGGAGGACACAGCCCGGCTTCGGGAGGCCGAGCGGGAGGAACGACGCTGTCTCGCCCAGGGAGATCTGGAGGGGTACATCCGGATCAACGAGAGGATTCATCTCCTCGTGGCCTCCCTCTCAGGCAACCGTCTTCTGGAGCAGGCGGTCGAGTCCGCCATGAACCGCACCAACGTGTACCTGTCCCTCCTGGATCCGTTTTACGAACTGGCGGATTCGGGAGACCGCCAGACTTGGGAGCATGCCATCATCATCGATGCCATGGAGGCCGGAGACAGCCTTTGGGCGGAGGCGGCCATGCGGGTGCACATCCGCTCCTCCCGGGCGGTGATGGACCTGGACCTCGCCGGAAGGAAACCTTCTCCGGTCGATGACATCTGACGGGACGAACGAGACGGAACGAGACAAAAAAGGAGTGACCCGGACGTGGAGAAACACTACGAGGCGGTTCGAGAGCATGTCGTGGAAGGGCAGGTCACACAGACGGAAAACGCCGTCCGCAAGGCCCTCGACGCGGGATGTCCTCCCGAGGGAATTCTCCGGGAGGGGCTTCTCGCCGGCATGGACGAAGTGGGAGCCCTTTTCAAGGATGGGGAGATGTTCGTTCCCGAGGTGTTGGTCTCCGCCAAGGCCATGAAGGGCGGAATGGAGATCCTCCGTCCCCTCCTGGCGGCAGGTGCGGCGGGACAGAGCGGGCGCATTCTCACCGCCACCGTGGAGGGAGATCTTCACGACATCGGTGTGAAGCTCGTGGGCATGATGCTCGAAGGCGCGGGATTCGAGGTGCGCAATCTCGGTGTGGACCTTCCGGCGGCGCGCATCGTGGAGGAGGTGCGGAACTGGCGTCCCCATGTGCTGGGCCTCTCCGCCATGCTCACCACGACGATGACCAACATGAAGGGTGTGGTGGAGTCGCTCCGGGAGGAAGGGCTCGCGGAGGGACTCGCGGTCATGGTGGGGGGTGCTCCCGTCTCGAAGGAGTACGCCGAACGTCTCGGCGTACATTATTCCGCCGATGCCGCCGAGGCGGTGGGCGTGGCGAAGGTTCTTCTCCAGAAGTTCCGGGAAGGGGCGCTTTCCGACGTTCGCTAGAAAGCCCCGTTTTCGCAGGTCCCGTTCCCGAATTACAAAGTGCGAGAGAGAGCCGTCTCCGATCCGCCGGAGACGGCTCTCTTCTTGTCGCTTCGTGCTGTCGGGGCGCATGATTCCTGTGCCGGGCGAGCCTTGCCTCAGGGAAGGATACGGAGTGCCACGTCCACCACGGCAGGGTCGAACTGGGTCCCCCGGTGTTGTTCCAGTTCCCGGAGAGCCTCGTCTTTCTCCATGGCGGGGCGGTAGGAGCGGCAGCTCGTCATGGCGTCGAAGGCGTCCGCCACGGAGAGGATGCGTGCGCCGAGCGGGATCGCCTCTCCCGAGATGCCCTCGGGATAGCCCTTTCCGTCCCAGCGTTCATGGTGGTGCAGGACGTCCCGGGCGATCTCCTCCAGATTCGCCGAGGAGGAGAGCACCGCGTATCCCCAGCGGGGATGCATTTTGATGACCTCGTACTCCGCCTCTTCAAGCGGGCCCGGTTTGTTCAGCACCGTCACGGGCACGAGGAGCTTCCCCAGGTCGTGGAGAAGTCCCGTCCAGTAGATGCGGGAGATGTCGGTTTCGTCCATGTCCAGGGCGGCGGCGAGACGGCTTGCCAGTTGGGCCACGTTCTCGGAATGTCCCTTCGTGTAGTGGTCGTAGATCTCCAGAATGCCGATCATCACGGAGACGAGTTGTTTCTGGAAGGATGACGAAGTGGCGACGTAGCGACGAATGCCGAGATAGGCCGAGGCCATGTTGCCGAAGGCGGTGAGGACGCGCTC
>DIMS01000052.1:0-18215 GCA_002425685.1 Synergistaceae bacterium UBA5560
TGACGGGCTTGTTGCGGTCGATGGACCACGCCACGGTACCGTCGTCGATGAGGAGCTGCAGTTCCCTTTCGAGAAACGGCAAGGTGTCGCCGGGATCGCAGTAGGTGCAGGTCATGTCGAGACCGTCGCTGCTGACGAGGTGAAAGGAGACCGCGTCGAGGCGAACGAAGGAGCGCACTTTCTGGGACGCCTCGTGCAGCACCGCCGCCGGGTCCAGGGCCTTGTCCACCGGCAGCAGCGGGCCGCCGGAGCTGAGCGCCGCGTCGAGAATACGCAGGGTGGTGCGGCGCTCCTGCTGGAGGGAGCGCACCTGCTCCTCCAGGGACGTCGCCTGTTCCGAAACGCGGCGGAGTTGCTCCCGAAGCTCCCGGATCGTCTCTTCCGGCAAATCCCGAACCGTGTCGTCCGTCATGATCCGCTCCTTACGCCCCCGCCTCGCGCTGGGGGAAGAAGATGTTCATCGTCTCCTGCATCTGCCGTTCACCCTGGACGAGAAGGGATTCGAGGGACGCCGGGGAGAGTTCCAGGGTCTTCCAGGCCTCCTTCTCCAGCATGGGAACGAACCAGGAGCCGCTCGTTCCCATGCGGAGAGCCAGGGCGAACACATCCGCCGCGTGGATCACCGCCGCGTCCTCGGGATGCTCGCAGGCGAAGGGATCGTGATGGCCGCCCACCAGATACCCGATGGTCTCGGGAATACGCCACTCCCGAAGCAGGAGCTGACCCAGGTGGGCGTGGTCGAAGCCGAAGAGACGTTTCTCGATGCGGAAGAGAGGGATGCGGGCGTAGACGGCGAGCCGGAGCGCAAAGGTCATGAGCTCTGGCATCTTGCGGTAAAGCACCAGCCTGCCGATGTCGTGAAGAAGCCCCGCAAGGAAGTAGCGCTCCTCCGAGGGCTTGCGTTTGGCGTAGGCGAGGATGCGCGAGAAGACGCCGCAGGCGAGGGAGTGCTCCCAGAAGGAGCGCATGTCCACGTACCTCTCGGGAACGTGGCGGAAGAAGTTGATGGTGGACACCGCCAGGGCGAGGGTGGTGAGTTCGTTCACGCCGATGATGGCGATGGCCCGCGGAATGGACTCGATGGGTGTGGGAAAACCGTAGAAGGAGCTGTTCACCAGGCGGAGAAGCCGGGCGGAAAGGCTGGGGTCCTTGCTCACCACCTCGCCGATGTGCGCGGCGGAGCTGACCGGCGACTCCAGCACTTCCTTGATCTTGAAGTAGATATCGGGATAGGAGACGAGCCGGACCTCGTTCCGGACCAGCGTGTAGGGAGAGATGGGCTCCAGGGGAAGTCCATCCCGCAGGGGCATCTGGGGAGGACGGTCACCCCGCTCCGGAAGCTCCGGGAGGGAGATGCCTTCCTTCAGCTTGCGGGCCGTTCGAAGCGCGCAGAGCCGCCGCAGCTCCCGCATGCAGTCGTCTCCGTAGGCCGAGGGGGGGAAGTAGCTGTCCACGATCTCGTCGCTCCGGCGGCGCAGCGCTTCCTCGTTCAGGGAGAACTCCTCCGGAAGGGTGATCTCCTCCCCGCCCTTCTCCACGTCCACCTCCGACACGCCCCAGACCTTGAGCATGCGGACATGGGTATTCCTCACCACGGCGCCCCTGGCGAGAATCATCCGCCCGTTCGGCGCGTGGAGATCGTTCGCGAGGACCATGCCCTCCGCAAGGGCGTTGACGGTGATCAGTGCCACGGATACCGCCGCCCTTCCATGGGGGCTTTCATTCCGGTTCCTCCGGCGCTTTCGAGGCCGACATTCCCGGCTCCTCCGGCTCCACTCCCTCCAGCAGGGGAACATAGCGGCAGAAATCGTACCACTCGTCCTCGTAGAGATTTCCGCTTTTTCGCCGCACCAGAAGGCGCTCGTCGAAGAACGGACCAGCGAGGGGGGCGACGAGAACTCCTGTCCCGGAAAGCTGTTCCATCCAGGCAGGTTCCACCTCCTCCGCCGCGGCGGAGACGACGATGCCCTCGTAGGGCGCACCGGGTGCCCATCCGAAGCGTCCGTCCGCTGCGCGAATCTCTCCGGCGAGCCCCAGGGAGTCGAGTCGCTTTCGCGCCGCAAGGGCCAGGGCTTCGATGCGCTCGAGACCGATCACCCGCATGCCCATGGCGGCGAGCACCGCCGTTTGGTAGCCCGACCCGGCACCGACTTCGAGCACATTGCCTCCCTCGGGAAGGCAAAGAAGCTCCGTGACCCGGGCCACCATGTAGGGCTGGGAGATGGTCTGCCCGTACCCGATGGAAAGCGGCCGGTCCTCATAGGCAGCTCCGGCGACAGCCTCGGGCACGAAAAAATGCCGCGGCACGGAACGCATGGCGGCGCACACCCGCGGATCCGCGATACCCCTTGCCTCTATCTGCCTTCGGACCATGAGGTCCGCGGCCTTTTGCCACCCGGTTCCGTCGCGGTGCATTCCGGACCCCCCTTCCCGGAGTCCTTTATCCCACATTTTTTCCGGCTTGTCGCAAACTTTTCCCCAACGCATCCCATGCATTCCCGAACACCCGGTACCGCCGAAGACACTGCCCCCGCGGGGAAACGTCGCGCCGTTCGATCCTTCTAGAAAAAGCGCGCCGCGCCCGCGGCACCGGTGGACGCCTCGATCCGCGCGGAAACGCGCCCCATGCGGAAGTCCAGAAGCGTCTCCACGAAGTCCCGTTGCAGCAGGGGATTTTCCGTCCACCCGAAGAGATGGCTCGGGCAGGCGCAGTCCGACGACCCGAAACCGGGAACGCGCCACGCCGCGAGCGGGGCCAGCACCTCCGCCAGAGCGCACTCCAGGTCCTCCCCGGTACGGACGGGAAGCGCCGCGACGAACGCCGCATGTTCCCGAAGCCAATCGATGTGCCAATGCAGCGTCTTTCGGCACCGACGGTGCCGCGCCATCCGCGCCGCGAGGTGCCGCACCGCGGAGCCGACGTACACGTAATATCCTTCCCGGAAGGGCAGAGCACCGAGTCTGCCCACCTCGATCTCCCGCGCCTCGGGAAGGTGCAGCACCAGGAGGTAGGCCCCGCCGTCCCGGCACTCCGCCTCGGCGACATCCCAGGGAATGGCGAGCTGCCGCACGGGACCGTCCCGGTCGAGGGCGGGGATGCCCCCGCGCTCCCGCCAGTCCACTCCAACCGCCGTGATGTCGAGGGCGTGCCGCGCCTCCAGAAGCGCCTTGGAAAAGGCGTAGTCCGTGTGGTAGTCCGGCAGGAAAAAGCGCACGTCCCCGGACTGAACGACGAAAAGAACGCCGCAGCGGTATCCCTCCCGGGCGAGTTCCGTGAGTTCCTCCACATGTTTCCGCCCCCGGGCGGTCTCCGCGTCCGGAAACATGGCGAGTTTCCGATGAAACAGGGTGCAGGACTTGACCTCCAGAAGAAAGGGCACCCCGTCCTTGCGCAGAAGAAAATCGAAGCGGCTGTTTCCGAGGGGATACTCCGCCTGGAGCACCTCCGCCCCTTCCAGGCCGGGAACGAGGTTGTTCCGCAGGAGATACGCCGCCAAGGCGTTGGTGCGGATGGTATCCACCATGACCCAGCTCTCTCCCCTGGCCACGGCCAGAACGCGACAGGCCAGCTTCCCCCCCTGGCGCGGAGCCAGGAGAAGCGGTGCCCCGGGCAGGAGAAGCTCCCGGAGTTTTCCCGGATTCGGCAAGTGGACCCGCAAAGGGAGTCCTTCCACAAGGCACTCCACTTCGAAACGGTTGTGCCGCCGGAGAAAGACTCCCTCCACGCCGAGCCCCTGCGGCACAAGGAGAAAAGGTTCCGCGCCGTCGTCGCGGAACCTGCGGAATCGTTCCTCCCGGAAGAGAACCTTCCCGGGAAACTTCCCCATGAAGTCCGGCATGTCCCGGCGCCTCCTCAAAAGATGAGGTTGAGCAGCATGACCAGGCCGAAGAGGATGCCCATGAACCAGAGGAGCGCCCTGGAGAGAACCCGGGAAAGGACGTTCAGCGGCCACGGGGCGATTTTCGCCCAGTCGGCGCACTTGGCCTCCAGAGAGAGGCTCGGCACGGCAAGAAGGATGAACACGTACAAAACCAAGGTGTTCACCAGACCGAAGACGCTCACCACAAGGGCGAGCAGCAGGATGAGGAGAATCGCCAGGGCGTTCGCCGCCCCGCGCAGATATCGGAAGGTTTCCGAGAGAAATGTCACCGCGTCGCACTCCTTCCGTCGGAACGGACAGGGATTCCTGATCGGACAAAACCGCCGCGCCACAAACCTACGGCCCCCGGACACAATCCGTCCACGGAACCGAAGATCCGGCTGGATACTTCTTTTCCGCACCCGCGACGTTTCCAAAGCGGCGGAATCGCCTTTGAAGAATTGCACCCTGCCGCTGCCCAGCACGTTCCGAGGACGTACCTAGTGTTGATTATTCATTGATCATACTCCGTTCTTTCCGTAACGATTGTAGTCCCCGCAAGAACCGTGCGTCAAGACGGACGAGGCATTCCATGGAACCGGACAACGCGAGCGTCACTTTTCACGTTCACGGGGCAAGAGATGAAACATATCGCCCGGAACACCCACGGGCGATCTCCATTCATGGTTGCGCGCGTCAGTCGTGCAAAAGAGGCGCGAAAGATGAAACATGTCGTTGCAGAAACTTCGGTGGCACGGACGGCGACGAGTGACGCGTCGCTTCGATTCGGCGCGACACCGGGCGTTTCGGAACGAACGACCTCCCGGGAGAAACGTGCGCAAGCCCCTTGTGCGGTACATGGGGAACGCGGCAGACGACCACTCCGGAGCGACATCACGCTCCGGGCTGTCTTTTCCCTCACGCACCACACCCCTCGACCGGGTTGACGAAAAGGCGGCGCTTTCGTACAGTCTCGCTGAGAGGCGAAATCAGGCGGAACATTCCGCACCCCCTGGAGGCAATCACACCACGACGGAAGGAGGAGCACCCATGACAGAAAGGGCAGGCACGCCGGTTTCCCGGGATTCGCTCGTCAACATACCGCGCCTCGTCGCCGCCTACTACACGAGACGCCCGGATCCGGACAATCCCGCGCACAGGGTCGTCTTCGGCACTTCGGGGCACCGGGGATCGTCGTTCAGCAACAGCTTCAACGAGGGACACGTGGCAGCCATCTGCCGCGCCATCTGCGAGCTTCGGAGAGGGCGCGGTGTCACCGGACCACTCTTCCTCGGCATGGACACCCACGCCCTGTCCGAGGCGGCGTTCGTCACCGCCGTGGAGGTCTTTGCCGCTGAAGGGACGGACATCATGATCCAGGCCGGCTTCGGTGCTACGCCCACGCCGGTGATCTCCCACGCCATCCTCACCTTCAACAGGGGACGGCAGGACGGGTTCGCCGACGGTGTGGTCATCACCCCGTCGCACAACCCTCCCGAGGACGGAGGAATCAAGTACAACCCCCCCTCGGGCGGCCCCGCGGACACGGAGACCACGAAACGCATCCAGGACAGGGCGAACGAACTCCTCGGCTCGGAAAAGACCCTGGGCATTCCCATCGAACGGGCACTCAAGGCGGACACCACGCACGTGCACGACTACATCACCCGCTACGCGGGGGACCTGCGGAACGTGGTGGATCTCGACGCAATCGCCCACTCGGGGCTGCATCTGGGCGTGGACCCCATGGGCGGCTCGGGGCTCGCCTTCTGGGAGCCCATCGCGGATCTCTACGGCCTGCACCTCGACGTGGTGAACCCCTTTCTGGACCCGACCTTTTCCTTCATGACCCTCGACAGGGACGGAAAAATCCGCATGGACTGCTCTTCCCCCTGGGCCATGGCGCGGCTCGTGGAAATGAAGGACAACTTCGACATCGCCTTCGGCAACGATCCGGACTATGACCGCCACGGCATCGTCACTCCCGACGGAGGACTGCTGAACCCCAACCACTATCTCGCCTCCGCAGTGTGGTATCTCTTTCGGAACCGGGAGGAATGGAACCCCGCGTGCCGAATCGGCAAGACCCTCGTGACCAGCTCCATGCTCGACCGCGTCGCGGCGGCTCTCGGAAGGACGGTTCTCGAGGTTCCCGTGGGGTTCAAATGGTTCGTGGACGGCCTGCTGGAGGGCACCTGCGCCTTCGGCGGCGAGGAGAGCGCGGGGGCGTCCTTCCTGCGGAGGGACGGCACGGTCTGGACCACCGACAAAGACGGGTTCATCATGGACCTTCTCGCGGCGGAGATCACCGCCCGGAGCGGAAAAACCCCCTCCGAACTCTACGGCGAACTGGCGGAGCGCTTCGGCACGTCCCGTTACGAACGGCAGGACGTCCCTGCCACGGCGGCGCAGAAGAAGTGTCTCGCCGCGCTCGATCCCTCGGCAATCAACGTGGCACACCTCGCTGGCGAGCCCATCACCGCCATCCTGTCGAAGGCGCCGGGAAACGGCGCGCCCATCGGCGGCATCAAGGTGACCACCGAAAACGGCTGGTTCGCCGCCCGCCCCTCCGGAACGGAGGACCTCTACAAGATCTACGCGGAGAGTTTCCTCGGCGAAGAACACCTGCAACGCCTTCTTGAGGAAGCCCGGGCGGTGGTGGCAAGGGCCTTTTCCGACGCCTCCGGCGCCTGACGCCCCGGTACGGAAGGGCGCGCCGAGGAAAAGCCACCCGCCCGTACCCTCCGCCAACACCTTTTCCGGAGCCGATTCCGGCGCGTCATTGTCCGGGTCAGAACGAACGAAAGAGGCGAAATGCAGCAGGATAAAAGGGGGGAACACGCCACCTTTTATCCTGCCGCATTTCAGTGTCATCCATACGTGGCGACGAAGAGACACCCCGTCGCTCCGGGACGTTTGTTCCTCTCCCGGAGAAAGCGCTCTTCTCTCAGGACGTCTTTTTGTCGGCTTCCCCGAAAAGATGCGGATTGTTTCCCATGGCCAGGAATCGCGGTGGCATTTTCGCTATCAACAGCGCGACAAGAACGGCACTCGCCACCTTGTCCACGAGATTGCCCGTGATGCGGGGAAGAAAGGCGGCGGTAAAGATCTTGTGCCCGCTCTGGTACAGCCAGAGGAAGAGAAAATCCGTCCCGCCGCCGGTGAGACCGCCGTAGATCCAGACGGCAATGGGCGTTCCGATGAGCGGTGCAAGGACGGCAAGGCACAGCCCCACGCCGACGGAGACGGGAAGGGTGAAACGGACCTTTCGGGCGACCACCCCCACGAAGAGCCCGATGGCCATGTTCACCAGCGCGAAGGGAATGTCACGGGGATTGGTGAGGATGCCCTGGACGACGTTCGTCACCAGCCCGATGAGAACACCGTAGAACGGTCCAAACAGTACAGCGCCGAAGACGGTTCCGATCGTATCCAAAAACAGCAGCGGAATCTGGAGCGACTGCACCAGCGTTCCGAACACGAGGTTCATGACGACACACAGGGATGCGAAGATCATTTGAAACGTACTCTTGCTCATAGCAGAGAATTCCTCCTCGGCAAACGTATCGCTGCGTCGCGGCGTCTCTCGCCCCGGAAGAACGGGACGCCGATTTTCCCTCCTACGCCTCGCCGGAAATTCCGTCGGCATCGTGACGGAATTTTCGTCTCACCTCCCGCCACGTCGTTCCCTCCGGGGACTCCTCGTCCACTGCGGAAAAAGGAAGGAAGATCCCTTTCTCCGACAGCAGGGCACGCAATTCCGCAATGAAGATCCCCTCTCCCCGGCAACGCCGCAGAGCGTTTCGGGAGCGCTCGACAAATCCTCCGGAGGAGATCTCCCCTCCCTCGTATCCCGAACAGGAAAAGAAGACGCCGCAGGATGGGCTGCCGTCCACGCCGACAACTCCTTCAACGCTGTGACCGGAACGCAGGTGGCTCTCCAACTGGTCCATCGTACCGGCAAGAAGACATCGGCAGTGGCGCCGAAAAGCGGTCGTGTCATACTGTTCGCGGGTCATGCCCCAACGTGCCCCGCCCAGGAAGGTCGCTTCCGGACACGGAAGCTGTATCACACCGACTCCTTCCTCAAGGAGGGGAAGGACGCAAGAGAGGAGCGCTCCAGGATACTCGGCGAGGCCCTTCACCTTGGCATCCGCATTCAAAAGACAGTGGGCAAGAACGACGACGGATCCGTTTCGGCGCATTTGGACATTCCCCTTTTCCTCCATTCGAATCCCGAAGAACAACGCATCCTCCGGGGTGTCTTTTCTACGAAGTGCGTTCCCCTCCGGAAGCGGAAATGTTTGCCAAGAACATAGAGGCATAATCTTTATTCCATATACCTTGCCCTTCGTGACTTTGTCAATCACCCGTACCGGACGATTCCGCGGCAGAGTCGAATCCGCCGAGGAAAATGCGAGGCAGTGTCACATCCGGCCTGCAGGAGCGTAGAACAATCGTTCCGTCGGTGGACACGATACTGGCAATGGCCGCATCAAAAGGCGCGGATCCCTGGAAATATTTCGATAAACCTCGGTTGTCTGTACGGTCCAAAACACACACAAAGATTATTGACAGAACGGTGTACAGAGTCCTATACTCTCGGCAATTCATCATCCATGATGAGCAGCTCATATTGGGAGGTGAAAACCGTCGTCTGCGAACAGGCTCTTCGTCTCCACCGCGGTTTCATACGGAAAGGCCTCTTGCGGCCGCATCGCCCGGAGCAACGTACCGGAAAAGGAGGACGAATCATGACCGGTGTATCGAAATTCCGACGTGTTCTTGCGGTAACCCTGATGTTTCTCCTCGTTCTCGCCCCAGCCGCTCTTGCGAAGACGACCCTCTCGGCGCACAGTGTCTACTCCGACGCGCACTATCAGGTGGAAGCGCTCAAGATGATGGGAGAAAAAGTGAAGGAACTCACCGGAGGCTCGGTGGAGTTCAACGTGANNATCTCCGGCGGCGCCTTGGGCTACAAGGGCCCGGATCTCCTCCGGGTCGTCAAGGAAGGACAGCTCGACATCTCCGAGATCGTCTCCACGGGATTGACCGGCAGCAGCCAGATCTTCGGCGTCCGCTCCCTTCCGATGCTCATCAACGGCTGGGACGAGGCGGAGAAGTTCAACCGAATCGCCCGCCCCTACTATGAGAAGATCTGCGACGAATGGAACCAGAAGCTTCTCGTGGTTTCTTCCTGGCCCTTCGCGGATCTCTGGACCACCAAATCCGTCAAGGGACTCGAGGATCTCAAGGGCATGAAGGTCCGCACCTACGACCGCAGCGGCGCCCTCTTCGTCGAGGCCTTCGGCGGCACCCCCCTCGCCCTTCCCCTCGCGGAACTCTACACGGCCTTCTCCACCGGTCTCGTCCAGGGAACCATCAGCTCCGCCGTCTCCGCGAAGGAGAGCAACATCTACGAGGTGACCAAGTACTGCATTCCCATCCAGGTCACCACCTCCTCCAGCATCATGACCATCAACAAGGACGCGTGGAACAAGCTCACTCCGGAGGAACAGAAGGCCCTCGAACAGGCCGCTGCGGAAACGGAAACGTGGCTCGTCGGAAAGGTGAAGGACGTGGTCGAGAAGGACATGGGCGCCATCAAGGAGAAGAAGCCCGACTTCGAATTCCCCGAGATCACGCCGGAATTCCGGGCCGAACTGGAGAAGCTTGCCGCCAAGGTCGCCGCTGATTTCATCGAGAAGAACCCCGAAGCGAAACCTCTCTACGATGAATTCATGAATTCCAAAGGAAAGTAATGTCCCCGGAGCCCCTCTCGGCAGAACCGGGAGGGGCTCTTCGTGTAAGGAGAGATGCACATGAAGAGGATTTCGACCGGCATTGAAGGACTGAGCACCTTTCTCGGGGGCGCGAGCGGCGTCTGTCTCGTGATCGCCTGCGGACTCATCATCGCGGAAATCGCCAACCGCAGTTTTTTCCACGCCACGTTCTACATCGTCGACGAATACTCGGGCTACCTCATGGCCATCAGCAGCTTTCTCGGCCTTTCCTTCGCGGAAAAACACAATGGCCACATCCGTATGGAACTCATCGACTACCTTCAGGACAGATTTCCCAAAACTATCCTTCTCATCAGGCAACTCTGCTACATCCTGGCGGCGCTCTTCGCGCTCTATCTCACCATGGTAACGTGGAAGCTCTTCTTCAGTTCCTACATGGGCAATGAGCGCTCCTACCAGGTCTCGGAAACGCTCCTCGCCATTCCCCAGGCATTTCTTCCCCTGGGCAGCTTCGTCCTCTTTCTTCAGTATGTGGTGAACTTTCTCAAGACCCGACCGGAAGGCCAGGTGAACGGCTGATGCTCTCCACGGCGCTTTGCGTCATTCTGGCTCTCCTGGCGCTCTTTCTGGCAAGCGGCCTCTGGATCGGGGTCTCCCTCTTCTTCGTGGGAGGCATCTCCCTCGCGCTCTTCACAAACCTTCCCGTGGAGCGCATTCTCGGCAGCGTCATCTGGAACAACACGAGCAGCAGCACCCTCATGGCTCTGCCCCTCTTCATCATGATGGGAGAACTTCTCGTGCGGACCAGGCTCTCGGAGGACCTCTTCGACGGCCTGACCCCCTGGGTGGCGCGCTTCCCGGGAGGACTGCTCCACGTGAACGTCATCGCCTGCGCGCTCTTCGCGGCCATCACGGGCTCCGTCAACGCCACCACCGCCACGGTGGGCAAGATCACCATCCCCGAGTTCGAGAAACGGGGCTACGACGACGCCCTCTCCATCGGCAGCCTCACCGCCTCGGGCACGCTGGGCATTCTCATTCCGCCGAGCATGCCCATGCTGATCTACGGGGTCGTCGCCCAGGCGAGCATCGGCAAGCTCTTCATCGCCGGGCTGCTGCCGGGGCTTCTCCTCATGTTCTTCTTCTGCCTCTACATCGCCGTCATGTCCGGGGTCAAAAAGAAGGACGGGGGGGACATTCCCCGCTATTCCTGGGGAGAGCGCATCCGGAGCCTGCCGAAGATTCTTCCCGTGGCGTCCCTGATCGCCTTCGTGCTGGGGAGCATCTACACGGGCTGGTCCACTCCCACCGAGGCAGCGGCCATCGGCGTCTTCGGCGCCACCGTCCTCGCCGTCGCGACAGGATGCCTCACACCGAAGATCTTCTGGACCTGCGTGGTGGGCACGGTACGCACGAACTGCATGATCATGCTCATTCTCATCGGTGCCTCCTTCTTCTCCGTGGCACTGGGCTTCCTCGGCCTTCCCAAGTACATCAGCGAGTCCATCATCGCCCTCGGGGCGAGCAAGTACGCCATCATGGCCCTGATCACCGTGGTCTATCTCATCCTGGGCTGTCTCATCGACGGGTACTCCATGATCGTCATGACCGTGCCCATCTTCCTGCCCCTCGTGAGCGCCCTCGGCCTGGACCCCATCTGGTTCGGCATCTTCGTGGTACTCCTCGTGCAGATCGCCAACATCACGCCCCCCATCGGGTTCAACCTCTTTCTCGTGACGGGCATCTGCAGGCACAAGATAGGATTCATCTCCCGGGCGGTGTTCCCCTTCATCGCCATCATGATCCTCTTCGCCGCCCTGATCACGATCTTCCCGAACCTCGTCCTCTATCTGCCGAACATGATGTAACGGACAAAGACGCTCCCGGACCCGGGCGGCCCGCGTGGCTCCGGAGAGGGACGACGGCGGCAGAAACCGGAACAGCACGCGCACGAGAGCCACGCAAAAGGGCGGCCCCGAATTCCGGGACCGCCCTTTTATCCGTAATCATCGCAGAGAGCGATACCACCGCACCTCAGATCGTCATCTATCCTCCGCGCCGCCTTCGTCGCATCGCGGCCCTCCCGGAAGGTGCTCCAGAAAATCCCCGAGGAGCTGCTCCACCACCCACCGTTTGTACTCGGGGGTGCTTCGGGGTGCCACTTCCCCGGCGGCACGGCGGCACGCCTCTCTGCGCGTCGCCACATCGGCAGTGCGTCCAAGGAGAAACCGTCCGGTCCGTTCGAGGAGGCACACCGTCGGCGCGGCGCTTCCCACGGCGATCCGGGCGTGGACGATGCGTCCTTCCGCGTCGGTGTCGAGGGAAGCCGCCACCGTCACTCTGGAGATGGTGAGAGCGCTCCGGGATCCCACCTTGCGGAAGAACTGAAAATTCCGGTAGCGTTCCGCCTCCTCCCGTCCCGTCCGGAAGGGGACAAGAATCTTCGTAAGCAGTTCGTCCCCGGCAAGAACGGTCTTCCGATAGGAAGCGACGAACTCTTCGAGAGGAACGGTCCTCGCGCCCCTGACACTTTCAAGTACCACCAACGCGCCAAGGACGAGCAGGGCGGGCGGTAAATCCGCCGCAGTGGACGCTCCGGCGAGGTTACCGCCGATGGTGGCCCTGTTGCGGATGGCCGGCGCACCGAAGGAGAGCGCCGCCTCCGCGAGGGCGGGGAAACACTCCCGAACCACCGCGTTTTTCGCCACCGCGTCCATGGACGTCCCCGCCCGGACTTCCAGGAGATCCTCCCGCTCGAAGATGCCCCGGAGATCCGGGATGTCCAGGATGTTCAGAACACATTCCGGAACCGTTTCTCCGCTCCCCGGGACCATCAGATCCGTTCCTCCGGCGAAGAGCGTGGGAGGCGTGTCCGCGTCGGCGAGCATCCGGAGGGCCTCTTCGATGCTTCGGGGAAACAGGACCCGTGGAGAGTCCCCGTCGCAGGGAAGCGGCGGTCCGTCGGGGCGGAAGTCACATTCCTCTCGTGCTCCTGGCCCGTCCGGTGTCGTCGCCTCCTCCGGCGACGCGGCGGCACACTTCTCCACCGCCTCCACGACCCGTTCGTAACCGGTGCAGCGGCAGAGGCTCCCCGAGAGACCCGCCCGGATCTCCTCCCGGTTCGGACGGGGGTTCTCGTTCAGCAGCGCCCGGGACGCCAGAATGAGGCCGGGGGTGCAGAAACCGCACTGCACCGCCCCTTCCTCGAGAAAGGAGTTCTGGAGCGGATCGGGGCTTTCCTTCGACCCGAGTCCCTCGATGGTAACGACCTTCCGCCCGTGGAGCTGAAAGGCGGGGACGAGACAGGAATTGACGAGCATTCCGTCGAGAAAGACCGCGCAGGCGCCGCACTCTCCCTCGCCGCATCCTTCCTTCGTACCCGTAAGTCCCAGGTCCTCCCGCAGGATCTTCAGAAGAGAGCGCAGCGGCGGCACCCGGAGCACCTGTTCGGTTCCATTCACCAGCAGGGAAATCCTCATGCTCCGTCTCCCTCCGATCCCTTCGCGCAGTTCCGTTTTTCCCTCACCGTGAGCCTCTCCAAGAGTTTCGCCGGTGAAAGAGGTATTTCGTCGCAGAAGACGCCAAGGGCATCCTCCAGAGCAGCCAGAAGCGCCGGAGCGCCTCCGTCCATGGGGAGTTCCCCCAATCCCTTCGCGCCGAAGGGGCCGTGCCGGGTGGGCAGTTCCTCGAACCGCACCGAGAACTCCGGCGCATCCACCGCGGTGGGAATGAGGCAGGTGGCCATGCGGTCGTTCCGGAACCGACCCCTGCCGTAGCCCATGTCCTCCAGATAGGCGTAGCCCAGAGCCTGGAGCGTTCCCCCCTCGGCCTGTCCCGCGGCGAGAACGGGGTTCACCGCCCTGCCGATCTCAAGCACCGTGGTGACCTTCCGCGGGCGGATCTCCAGCGTCGTCGCGTCCACATCCACGCAAGCGACATCGGCCCCCCAGGAATAGGCCTTGTAGGCATCTCCTGAAAACGCCGCTTCATCCCAGAAAAAACCCTCCGGAGGGGTGTAGGTCGCCTCCGCCGTGAGAGGTCCGCCGCTCTCGCGCACGTAGCGGGAGAGCAGGGTCGCCATGTCCCCGAGCCGCTCCTCCCCGGCGAAGAAATAGCCGTCCTTGGAGTAAACCTTCCGGCCCGCTGTGTCGAACCACTTCTTCGCCGCCGCTTCGAGACACCGGAGCATGGTCCGGCAGGCGTCCACAAGCACACGCCCCACCACGAACACCGTCCGGGAGGCCACGGTGGGACCACTGTCCGGAACCAGCCCCGTCTCGGGAGGGACGTGGCGCACCTTGCCCAGGGGGAGCGCAAGCGCCTGGGCGACGATCTGGCAGAGCACGGTGGACGCTCCCTGTCCCATCTCCGTGCTGGAGACGAAGATCTCCACGTTCGCCCCTTCGTCCGCGGTGAGCCGCACCCGGCCAGCGATGCGTTCCTCTCCGCTTCCGGTGAACCCGCCACCGTGGAGGAAGAGAGAGAGCCCCACCCCGCGCCACACACGCCTTCCCCGTTCGTCCCTGCAGGATTTCGGAGCAGCCTTCAGTGCCTCGTAACCGGAGAGTGTCACTGCCTTTTCGAGAACCAGGGATGCCCCCGCTTCCTCCTCGAGAACCTGACCGAAGGGAAGCGTGTCCTTTGTGCGGAGGGCGTTCTTCCGGCGGATTTCGAGAGGCGACATGCCCAGTTCCGCGGCGATACGGTCCATCTGGCGTTCCATGGCGAAAAGGCTCTGGGGAGCACCGAACCCGCGAAAGGCTCCGTTGGGGGGAGTATTGGTCTCAAGTGCCCATCCCCGAACCGTCGCGGCGGGAACGCGGTAGGCGCCGCAGGCATGAAGCATGCACCTGGAGAGGACCACCGGGCTCAGCGTGACATAGGCTCCGCCGTCCAGGTAGATGTCGATCTCCGCACCGAGGAGTGTTCCGTCCTTCCGCACTCCCGTTCGGTGAAAGATGAGCGAGGGGTGACGCTTGGTGGTGACGCGGATGTCCGTCCGTCGGTCGAAAATCATCCGCACGGGCTTTCCCGAGGCAAGTGCCAGAAGCGCCGCCTGCACGGCGAGCACCGAGGGGTAGTCCTCCTTGCCTCCGAAGGCGCCTCCCGTGACGGCCTGACGGACCACCACCCTTTCGGGGGGAAGGGCAAGAGCCTTCGTCAGCGCCCCGTGCACGTAGTAGGGGCACTGCAGGGACCCCGTCACCTCCACACCCCCGTTTTCTCCGGGAAAGGCGATCATTCCCTGGGGCTCCAGATACATGTGCTCCTGGTGCCCCGTCCGATAGACTCCTTCCACGACGAGATCCGATCCCGCAAGGGCCGACGCGGTGTCCCCACCGGAAAATGCGTAGGAGGCGAGCACGTGTTCCCGGGAGAGCGCAAGGCGCTCCTGGGCTTCGTCGAGGGAGAGCAGGGCAGGAAGCTCCTCCACGTCCAGACGCACCGCCGCCATCGCCGCCGCGAGGGTCGCCCTGTCCGGAGCAGCCAAAAGCACCACGGGCTCCCCGAGAAACCGGATCTCCTCCGCCACGACGATGGGATGGTCGTCCCGGATCATGTGCACCACGTTCGGTCCGGGCAGCGTCCGGGCCGTCACGACGGCGACACGGCTCCAGTCGAAGGCGGGATCGAAGCGGATTTCCCGGAGACGCCCCCGACAGACGGGAGCGCGCACCACCTCGCCGAACCATGCTCCGGGAACGGCAATGTCGTCGGTAAAACGGGCCGTCCCGGACACTTTCTCCCATCCCTCGATGCGGGAACAGGACACGCCCACCGGCGAAAACAGTCGGTCTTCCACGGGCAGACCTCCTTCTGCACTTGGTCTCGTTCGCCTTTACGAGAGCACCCCACGAAAAGGGGATACCCGAGCAGGCGTCCTTCAACGATGGCCTTGAACAGGCCTTGTCCTTTCGGGCAGCCTGGATCTTGTCTTCGCGGGCCAGGTTCCGGACAACCCTCCAGGTGGTCTCGCTCCTCCTCCGTACAGTCCCGAAACCGTGGCGGAAGTTTCTAGCCCTCCGCTCCCGAGCCATCCCCGCGTCTGTCCCGGAGCGCCAGCGCGCCGGCGGGGCAGAAATCCCGGCAGAAACCGCAGCCGATGCAGGATGCGGCATGGACGGCCGCCTTGCTTCCGTCGAAGTAAAGTGCTCCCGACACGCATCGGGAAAGGCAGGCCCGACAGGCCACGCAGCGCTCCCGGTCCACTGCCATGACCGGGACGCCCTCGATCCGGTTTCGCTCCTTCAGGCGACGCCCGTAGAGCCCTCGGATCTCCTCCACCGAGGCATACCCGTGTGCGTCGAGCCACGTGTCGAGCTCCGCCGCGATTTTTCCGTACACGCCGTGCCCCTGCCGAATCGCCGCAGAACACACCTGCACCAGCGAGGCCCCGGCGAGGAGAAATTTCACCGCGTCCACGCCCCGTTCGATCCCCCCCACGCCGATGACGGGCTTGTCCTGCACGGTGGCGAGGCGATACACGAAATTCAGGGCGAGCGGAAGAATGGGCGGCCCCGACAGCCACCCCTGTCCGTAGGAGGAACCGAGGAGGGGCGAAACGCTCTCCACGTCCATGTCGAGGGCGGGGCCCAAGGAGTTGATCGCCACGAAGGCGTCCACCACGGGAGAGGCCGCCTTAGCGAGGGCCTCCAGGTCCGGCACGGAGGGGGAAATCTTCATCCAGATGGGAACTTTCGTGTTCCGCCGAAGCGCTTTTGCCACGTCGAGCAGGGGATCAAGCTCCTTGCCCACATAGTGGATGGAGAACTCTACCGCGTCGGGGGCCACCTCCCGCTCCAGCAGCTCGCCGAGAAAAGCCACTTCCTCCGGGGAGTACCCCACGGAAGCGATGAGAGGAAGCCCCGCTTCCTTCGCCTTTTTCAACTCGGGAAGCATCTCCCGGGGAGACACCTCCGCCCAGGTCTCACAGTTGAGCAGGCCGAGACCGGTTCGTCTGATGGAGGGACGCGGATCCGATGCGGCGCGCACCGAAACGGTCTTCGCCACGATGCCCCCCGCACCTCCTTCCGCAGCGGCGAGCATCTGTTCCCCCGTGTGCACGTTGGGCCCCGCCGCGGGAAGCACGGGATTGCGGAAGTGGAGACCGTTTACGCACTGTGCCAGATTCGCCATGGGCGTTCCTCCTTCATCACGACAGCCTTGTCTCCAGGGGAATGACTCTTTTCCCGCACGTTCCTCATGTCGCGAATGCCGCACATCGGACGCATTCACCCGTCCGGAAAAATCCCCTGCCTCAGGCGCGACGGGAAAAACGTTCTCCCAACGCTCTTGAGGCGGCCATCGCCTCCGGAAGGAGCGCCTCTTCGTCCAGAAGCGTCACCCGTCCGTTTCGGAAGAGGATCCGTCCGTCCCCGACGGTGAGAAAGGCCCGTCCGTTTTTGGCTCCGTAGATGAGATGTCCCGGCAGATTCGCCGCCGTCACGGGCGTCAGAGGCAGGTACTCGAGCACCGTCAGATCCGCCCGCCTGCCCGGTTCCAGCCCCCCCACATCGGGAAAGAAGCGCCGCAGCACGTCGCGGCTCTCTGTAAAGAAAATCCGTCCCAGCTCGCGGAAGTCCTCCCGGGAACCCTCTCCGAGAAGGCAGGCAGAACGCAGGGTCTGAACCATGTCGCAGCTCATGCCGTCCGTGCCGAGGACGCACCGGGAGAGTTTCTTGCGGTTGAGGCACCCCACTCCGTTGTTCGCGTTGGACTCGGGGTTCCAGATCGCCACGGAGCGGCTGCACTCCAGGTGGGCCAAATCCTCGTCGGAAACGTGCACCAGGTGGGCCAAAAGCGACCGCACGTCCAAAAGATCGAAGCGCCGGAGCCGGTCCACCGGACCGGCGTAGCCCAGGTCGCGGCAGAAGCGCAGGTCCGTCTCGTCCTCGCCGCAGTGGATGTGAATGGGCATCTCCTCCGGCTTGACCTGCCGGACCCAGGCGAGGGTCTCCTCGCCGAGGGTGAAGTTGGCGTGCAGGCCGAAGGCGCCCCGGACCAGAGGGTCATCCCGGTGCCGCCGCCAGAAGTCGAGGTTCTCCTCCGCGTGCCCCCGTACACCGTGCGCTCCGACGCCCTTTCCGTAGGGGCTCTTCGGGCCGTCCGCCCGGTCGGACATCTCGTAGCAGACGAGCCCCTTCATGCCCAGCGATCGGAATGCGTCGGCGAGAATGTCCAGGCTTCCCCGGACACAGCTCATGGAGGCGGAATGGTCGAAGACGGTGGTCACGCCGTGACGGAGGGCGTCGCACAACCCGAGCAGCGCCGACAGGCGGAGTGTCGGCACGTCGAGCACGTCGTCGAGGGGCCACCAGAGCCGCTCCAGGATGGCGGCAAAGTCCGGCGTGGCGCCGAGCGGCGCCAGCCCCACGGCGAAAAAGGAATAGAGGTGATGGTGAGGATTGAAGAATCCCGGCAGGACGAGCCGCCCTCCCACGTCGCAGAACTCCTCCCCCTCCCGGAGCCGGGAGCGGATGGAGGCGACATCCCCCACCTCGACGATCCTTCCGTTCCGGACGAGCACGGCCCCGCGGTCCAGAAAGAGACCGCACCCGTCGGCGACCACGCCGTTTCCGACGGCGAATCCCCGGGTGGACACGTCTTTCCT
>DIMS01000052.1:18226-18403 GCA_002425685.1 Synergistaceae bacterium UBA5560
TCGTCTCCGACGGCGAGCGCCTCCGTGCTCATGCCTCCTTCCCCTCCGCCGCAGGACACGGATCTGCGCCGCACTGCCCCGGAACGTTCGCCCGAAGGGCCTGCAACACCTTTTCCGGCGTGAAGGGGAGATTGAAAAGGCGCACTCCCGTGGCATCATAGATGGCATTCGCGATGG
>DIMS01000114.1 GCA_002425685.1 Synergistaceae bacterium UBA5560
GATGTTCCTGGATGAGTCGCATCGATCCATCACCTCGTCTTCGCTAGATGCAGGCGGGTTCGAAGAAGAGTTCCCCTTCTTCGAACCGGCTGTACCGGAACATGGACACGTCGATGAACGGCTTTTCGCCCGCGACGAGCTCGGAGAGAATGCGTCCCACCGAGGGGCCGAACTGCAGCCCGTGGCCGCTCCAACCGCAATTCAGGAAGAACCCCGGCACGGGTGTGGCACCCACGATCGCCTGGAAGTCCGGCGTGTTGTCGTAGGGGCCCGTCCACTGGCGCACCAGCCGGATACCACCGAGAACGGGCATCTTGGCGAGGACTCGGGTCGTGACCTCGTCCAGGAAGTCCCAGCTCGATGTGTACTCCGTGTCCTTCTTCTCCTCGGGATTCCCCCACCCGAGCATGAACGTGCCGTTGGGACACTGTTTCCAGTAGCTGCCGTCGTCGAGACAGAGAGTCATGGGATGCTTCATGCGTTCCACCGCTTCAGTGATGAGGATCTGATGCCGCTCGGGCGTGATGGGAACATCCAGCCCTACCCACTTCCCCACCTCGACGCTCCAGGGACCGGCGCAGCAGACCACCGAATCGGCCTCCCAATCGCCTTTCGTCGTGTGAACTCCCGCGGCGCGTCCGCCCTTCATGATGATTCCCGTGACGGGCGTGTGCTTGTGGATCTCCGCGCCGAGCGCCTTGGCGGAATCGGCGTAGGCGAAACAGAGCGTGTGGGGATTGATGTGTCCGTCTTCCTGGTTCCAGCTCGCACCGAGCATGCCTTCCACATTGAGGTGTGGCGCAACTTCCTTGATCTGAGCGGGAGTGAGAACTTTGGACCCCGTCGTGCCGAGCTCGTTCTGGAAGGCCACATTCTTCTCGAGTTGCGCGAGCTGCGACTCCGAATAGGCGATCCAGAGATACCCCGCGGGATCGTATTCGAGGGAGACGGGATAATTGAGATCCTTCTCCAACGTCTTGAACACCTGCATGTTGTACTGAGCGAGGCGGATGTTCACTTCCGTGCCGAACTGGTGACGGATTCCTGCGGCACTACGTCCGCTTCCGCCGGAGGAGATGTAGTCCCGTTCGAAGAGGGCCACCTTGTAACCCTTTTTCGCCAGGTGATAGGCGGTGGAGCAGCCGTGGACACCACCGCCGATGATCGCCACATCGCACTTGTGCACGCCCCCGCCGCATCCGCAGCAGCACTGCGGTGCTCCTTGCGCTTTCATTTCTCTGCGCTCCATGCACGAAACCTCCTTACGCTAGGGAATTTCGGAGAAGATCCGCCTTTTTCGCTCTTTCGGCAGGACGACATCCTCCGCCTCCCACTCCTGCGCCATACACCCCGAAAGGGGCTGCAGCAGGAATGCGCGGCCTCGTCGCGACGAATACGCCGAAATCTCCTGTGGCGCACCATCGCAACAGGGTGACAAAGGCATAAAAAACGACATGACGAAAGAGAACAAAAGACGGAACATTCAGGGATTACTTTCGAAAAGAAATGCCGAGGGTCAGTCTGCGGGGGGGCGCTTGCGGCAGCCTGCAGGAAGAGGAAGAGACCAGATATCCCATACCATGCCGGGAAGGGACCGTCTGGAGCCAGGGAAAGAAGGGGGCATGCCGAGAAAAACACGTGCCGTCATCAAGTGCCACCTCCTTTCCGTAGAGTATTCAGAATTGCAGATCCCACTCCAGGTTCGATTGTGCACCAAATCGTGTCCGAGGTCAATGTAGTACCGGTTTTCACATAAGAGGAAACCAAATTCCCCTTTTGCTCTTTTTTCTCCACCGCCCTGAATCTGTTTTCGCAACGACAACCAAACCAACACAGGTATCCTTGACTGGCCTTGGCATTTTCCGTAAAATCCAGTCAGATTGGTCCATTTCAGAAAAAATATTTCCAAAACGGAAAAGGGGGCATCTCCATGAGCCGTTTGGACAAGGGAATTCAGGTTTTGCGACATCTGTGCGAGCCACCCTTCTTCCATTCCCTGGGAGAACTCTCCAAATCTCTGGAAATGACCAAGAGCGGCATGCACAAGATTCTCGCCGTCCTGGTCCAGGAAGGGCTCGTGTTCCAAGAGACGGAGTCCGGACTGTACCGGATCGGTCCCGTCGCATACCGCATGGGTGTGGTCTACGCCAACGAAAGAGGGCTCAACGGAGCCGCCCTTCCCGTCATGGAGCAGATCGGGCGCATCACCACGGAGACCGTTTCCGTCGGACTTCGCGACGGGGATTCGGCCTTTCTCGCGCTGAGCGTGGAAAGCCCGCATCTCATCCGACTCAAAAGCCGGCTGGGAACCAGAATGCCTCCCAATGCCGGGGCCATCGGCAAACTTTTGTGGGCCTACCATCCGGATCCGGTCCGGAGATCCGCCGCTCTCCGCTCCCTGGATCTCGCGTCCGAGGCATCGGGTTGCCCGAATCCTTTCCTTGATCTCGACGCACTTCTTGAGGAATACGACCGGATCCGCCGTCAGGGATACGCCCTCAGCGCCAACGAAAGCGTTCCCGATTTCCTGGGGCTCTCCGTTCCCGTTCCGGACCGCATGGGAAGAATCTGGGCCTGTCTGTGCATCGCCGGTCCTCTGGAGCGACTCCCCGTGGAAAGAGCACTGGATCTTCTGCCGGTTCTCCGGAGCGGCGCGGAGGACATCTCGGCCCGCCTGGGTTGAGCGCTTTCTTTTTGCCCTCGGAAACCCTTGCGTTCCATCGTTCAGCTCGAAAAAACCACCCCGAAGGAGAGAGTGCAGGCATGTCCGTCAGTGAAAACATTGTGAGCCTGTCCCGAGAACATGATTCCCGCATCCGCGAAGACCGAAGAGTCATCCACCGCCGTCCCGGTGTCGGCATGGAAGTTGAGGAGACCGCCTCCTTTGTCGCGAAAACACTGGAGGAGATGGGCCTCGATGTGTGCAGGGGCGTCGGAGGGATCGGCGTCGTCGCCCTTCTCGAAGGACATGAGACAGGCCCCGTCGTCGGCCTCAGAGCTGACATGGACGCCTTGCAGATCCAGGAACAGACGGAACTTCCCTTCGCCTCCGAAATCCCTGGAATCATGCATGCCTGCGGTCACGATACGCACACGGCAATGCTTCTCGGAGCAGCTCGAATCCTCTCGGCGCTGAAGGAAACGATCCGGGGCACGGTCAAATTCGTCTTCCAACCCGCCGAAGAGTGCGCACCCACCGGAGGGGCTCCAGCGATGATCGCCGACGGTGTTCTGGAAAATCCTGCGGTGGATGCCATGGTCGCCCTTCATGTCTGGCCCGATCTTCCTACAGGAAAAGTGGGTATCAAGACCGGCACCATCATGGGCGCCTCGGACCGCCTCGACCTGACCATCCGTGGCCGCAGTGCCCACGGCTCCACCCCTGAGCAGGGGGTGGACGCCGTCGTCGTTGCCGCTCAAGTGATCACGGCGCTGCAGACCGTGGTCTCCCGCTCCGTGAACGCCACTGAGGCGGTCGTTTTGACCTTCGGGACCGTCCACGGAGGATACCGGTACAACGTCCTGGCCGACGAGGTACGACTCGAAGGAACCCTCCGCACGCTGAGCCCCGACGTCCGGGATGTTCTTCCGGGAAAAATAGACACTCTCGCACGAGGAGTCTGCCGGGGAATGGGAGGTGACTGCGAAATGCATTACGAAAGAGGATATGCCCCCACGATCAATCATCCCGAAACAGTCTCCGTCGTCCGGGGAAGTATCGCGAACGTTCTCGGAGAGAGGGGCATTCTGGAGATCGAAAAACCCACCCTTGGAGGAGAGGACTTTTCCTTCTTCGCTTCCAGGGTTCCTTCCGTCTTTCTCTGGCTGGGATGCCGCCCCGAGGAGATCGCACCGGAGGACTTCCCGCCTCTGCACAATCCTCGTTTCGTCCCCGACGAAAGCTGTTTTTCCATCGGGGCTGCCGTCCTTGCCCAGGCGGCATGGGATCTTCTGAAAAAGCTCGGAGGAGGTGTATCCGCATGAGCATGCAGCTGACGGGCTTTCGTGACGAACTCGTCCCTCTGCGGCGCGAACTGCACCGCCACGCAGAAAAAGGGTGGGAGGAATTCTGGACTAGCGCCTTTGTCGCCTCGAAGCTCGACGCACTGGGGTTCACGGTTCTTCTGGGCGAGGACGTGATCGCCCCCGAGACCGCCATGGGGCGCCCCTCTCTGGAAGAACTCGAGAAGGCCCGAGCACGGGCTCTGGGATGGGGGGCTTCTCCCTCCATTCTGGAAAAAATCGGACTTTGTACCGGCGTTGTGGGAATTCTGAAGGCGGACTGCCCCGGCCCCGTGACGGCTTTCCGGTTCGATATGGACGCCGTCGAAGTGGGCGAGAGCAGAGACTCGGAGCATCGCCCATTTCGGGAGGGTTTTTCGGCTCTCGATGAAGGCGTTGCCCACGCCTGCGGTCACGACGGCCATACCGCCATCGGGCTCGTCCTGGCCCGATGGATCAGCGAAAACCGCCACCTCCTCCGGGGGACCTTCAAATTCCTTTTTCAGCCCGCCGAAGAGGGAGTTCGCGGCGGAAAATCCATGACCGAAAAGGGACTTCTCGATGACGTGGATGTTCTTCTGGGCCTTCATCTCGGAGTGGGAATGCCCTCGGGGACGGTCGGAGCCGGATGCGGCGATTTTCTCTGCACCACCAAGATCGACGCCGTCTTCACGGGAGTCGCCGCGCACGCGGGAGGCACTCCCAACGAGGGGCGAAACGCACTGCTCGCCGCAGCGTCCGCGGTCCTCGGGCTTCACGCCATTTCTCCGCACCGCGACGGCGCCAGCAGAATCAATGTCGGCGTGCTTCAGGGAGGGACAGGACGCAATGTGATCCCCCCCAGGGCGGAGCTGAAACTGGAGACCCGCGGCGCGACTGCGGAGATCGACGGCTACGTTCGGACCCGGGCTATGGACATTCTGAGAGGTGCAGCCATCAGCCAGGGGGTGGCGCTGGAAACCCGTCTGGCGGGAGGAGCGGTGAGCGCCGCAAGCGATTCGGAGCTCGTCGATCTCGTTGCGGCAAAAGCCCTTGGCATCGAGGGCATCCGCCGGATCGAGCGGGAGGGTCACATTTCGGGGAGTGAGGACATCTCCTGGATGATGCAAAGGGTGCACGAAAGAGGAGGGCGTTCCTGCTATTTCATTCTCGGCGCCGACACGACGGCGGGCCACCACAACGAGCGATTCGACTTCGACGAGGAGGTCCTCGGTCCCGGCGTGGCTCTTTTGAAGGAGTTGACCCTCGCCGTAGCAGGGCGCTGAACGTTGTTTTTCCTGCAAGGAGGTGGTTTCCGACACGCAATGCGCCTGCGAGATCAGGGAAGTTTTCTGAAGTTTCGCACACTGTCTTTTTTACTCTCTATCTCTCATTATTCCAGCAAGGAGGATCAGCATGTCCAAGAACACGGGTTCGAACAAGACACCGCAAGGCGGGGCCTTCGGGCGTTTCATTCGCGGCATCGAAGTGGTGGGCAACAAGCTGCCCCATCCCTTCTGGCTCTTCGTCCTTCTCGCTCTGGCGGTGGTCGTTCTTTCGGCCTTTCTCGCCACGTCAGGCACGTCCGTCACGTACATGGCCGCCTCTCAAAAAGCGGGAGAACTTCCCAAGGAAGTGACGGTCCCCGTCAAAAACCTCCTGAGCTATGAGGCCTTGAGGCCCTTTTTCTCCGACTTCGTCAAGACCTACATTTCCTTCGCACCCCTCGGACTGATCATGGTCATGATGCTCGGCATCGGCCTGGTGGAGCAGACGGGTTTCATCTCCGCCCTGATGCGGAAGACCATCCTGGGAGCGCCTCCCTACATGGTGACCGCCGTTCTCGCCATGGTGGGCATCAACGCCAATCTCGCCTCCGACGCGGGCATTATCTTCACCCCCGCCATAGGCGGAGCGGTCTTCAAAGCCCTGGGGCGCAATCCTGCCGTGGGGATCATCGCGGGATTCGCCGCGGCCTGCGGAGGGTTCACGGCCAACTTCTTCGTTGCGGGAACGGACGCCCTTTTGGCGGGAATCACAGAATCGGCCGCCAAGGGAATGAACATTGCGGCCCCTACCCATCCCCTCATCAACTGGTTCTTCCTCATCGCCTCCACCATAACAGTCACCCTGGTCACGACCGTCGTGACGGAAAAATTCATCGTTCCCATGTTGGGAGACGAAGGCGCATCCCGAGATTCTTCCGCGCTCGCAAAGCATGTCGTCACCAATGAAGAGAAAAGAGGACTCCGCTGGTCCCTCTGGGCAGGACTGGGAGCGCTCATTCTCCTTCTCGTTCTGACCGTTCCTCAAGGGGCCTTTTTCCGCGCCGACGACGGAAGCCTCTTGCCCAGATCGCCGCTCCTCTCCAGCGTGGTGCCCATCCTTTTCTTCCTCTTCTTCTTCGTCGGCATCGCCTACGGCTTCGGATCCGGAACGCTCAAGACCGCCTCGGACGTTCCCAAGCTGATGCAGAACGGACTTCAGGGAAGTCTCAGCTTTCTGGTCATCGCCCTTCCCGCGTCCATGTTCATCCAGCTCTTCAATGCCAGCAACCTCACCACCATCCTGGCCGTCAAAGGCGCGGAGGCTCTCGAAGCCCTCAATCTGGGTGGAATTCCCCTGCTGCTCCTCTTCATCCTCCTCTGCGGCACGCTGAATCTTTTCATGATCAGCGGTTCCGCCAAGTGGTTGATACTCGCTCCCATCTTCGTCCCCATGTTTTCCATGGTGGGCTTTTCCCCTGCCCTCACCCAGGTCGCCTATCGGATAGGGGACTCGAGCACCAACATCATCTCCCCCCTTTCCTATTACATTCCGGTCGTCATCGGCCTTCTGGAGCAGTACCGGCGAGAAGGAGACGCCCCGGTCGGAATAGGGACCATCCTCTCTCTGGAACTCCCCTATTCTCTGGCGTTCCTGGTCTGTTTCTCTCTTCAGATCATCCTCTGGTACGTGTTGAATCTTCCCCTGGGACCAGGTGCGGGAATGTTCATGTAAGACAATCCGATTCTACGCGAAGGGAGAAAATCGCCGGAGAGGCAGCCCCGCAAGGGCTGCCTCTCGTTTTCATCCCGAGACGGGCCGACTCTTCCGCCACCGTTCTTTCCTCTTTCACAACCCTGTCCAGAACCACCGTTTTTTTCGCGTCCTTGCCTCCTTCAGGCCCAAGAAACGCTCGCTCCTCGTCATCCGCAAAGAATGACCGATGACATTTTCCCTGTCTCGTCACGAAATCGCACATCCCCCTTGACAAGGGGAGAAGGTGTGTTATAGTGCTCATGGAAGTTAGATCGATCAAACTCATGGATGTCCCTCTGCGACCTGACTCGGCCTCTTCGCGGTGCTCCAAGCCGCAGATTCGGGAATCCTTCTGGATCGATCCAGCGAACGAGCCGTCGGAGCCCTCGCACGCTCCGCAATCCCCCACATGCTCACTCCGTCGTTCGTGCGGATACGGTCAAGCAACGTTCTTTTCCATGTCGGTCTTACGCCATCCCGCCCCCTGCCCGGATGGTCGACGGAAAAGAGAAGGGTTCCAGGGATTTTTGCGGCGCCCTTTGGGTTTGATCGATCTAACTTCAGCTCTTCTCTCCGAACCCCCTTTCCTTCCCCCTTGTTCCGGAAGGCCGCTTCGGAGGGCCTTGACAGACGAGTCGGCGCACATCATGCGCCTTCTGAGGAGGGATTCCCGTGCAATGGATTATTGTTCTTGCGATTCTCGGAATCGCCGTCTGGGGTGTTTTTCGCCAGGTAAGGTCGGCTGCAAAGGGCGAAGGATGCGGGTGCGGCGGATGCGGTGCCTGTTCCTGTTGTCCGTCCGCAGCGAAGTCGTCACCGGAATCCACCGTTCTTTCCTCGAAGACCCGGGCGGGGGGCGCCGATCATGACGCTTGACGAAGTGCGGCCGGGCGGCCGGGTCAGGATCCGGAGGAACGGTGCCCCCGGTTCCGTGGGACAGCGTCTCATGGACATGGGATTTCATCGCGGCGTGGAGCTTCAGGTCGTGCGGAACGCGCCCCTGGTGGATCCCGTGGAATTTCTCATGGACGGACAGCACGTGAGCCTTCGGCACGAGGAGGCGCGTTTCGTCGAGGTGGAAGCACTGTGAGCGGCGATCTTCGCATGGCCCTTGTGGGCCAGCCGAACTGCGGCAAATCGACGGTGTTCAACATGCTCACCGGTGCCAGGCAGTACGTGGCGAACTATCCCGGCGTAACGGTGGACGTGAAGAAGGGGAAGTTTCGTGTCGGGGAGAAAACCGTCGAGGTGGTGGATCTTCCCGGCACCTACAGCCTTACCTCCTACTCCGCGGAGGAGATGGTCACCCGGGACTACGTCCTCAACGAGGCACCGGACCTTGTGCTGAACGTCGCGGACACGTCGAACCTGAAGCGGAGTCTCTATCTCACGTTCCAGCTTCTGGAGATGGGGGCGCCGCTCATCGTGAATCTGAACATGACGGACGTGGCGGAGGGACACGGGCTTCTCGTGGACGGGCGTGCGCTCGCGGCGGAATTGGGCGTGCCCGTGGTGGAGACCGTGGCGAACCGGAACCGGGGCGACGAGGCCGTACGGAAGGCGATTTCCGAGGGGGAGAGAAGATCCTCCTCGTTCCGGGTAGACTACGGTTCCCTTGAGCCATTCCTCGAAAAAGCCGAAAAAAGCCTGCGCGCACTCTTTCCGGGGAAGAGCTATCCCTGGCGCTGGATCGCCGTGAAGCTCTTCGAGGAAGACGAGGCAGTGCGACGCACCATCGTCGATGCGGGAGAACCGGGGCTCGCCCTCCTCGAAGAGGTGGATACCCTGGCAACATCCTTCGAAATGGCGGAGGGCGCGGATTCCCGGAGCCATATCGGTCTGGCCCGTCATACCTGTGCCACCGCGTTGGAACAGCGCGTCTCCCGGCGTACCCGTCCCTCCGGAAAAACCTGGACGGATCGGATCGACGCAGTGGCGGTGAATCGTTTCCTCGGTCCGCTCCTCCTGCTCGGCATCATCTACGCGCTCTACGAGCTTTCCATCGTCCAGGGGTACAAGCTCACGGAATACCTGGTCCCCTGGCTCAACCGTCTGCGCATCGCCATCGAGGGAACACTGCCCCCCTCGGGCTTTCTGGAGGAACCCCTCCTTCGGGAGTTCACTCTGGATCTCGTGACGGCGGTGAATTCCATGCTGATCTACGTCCCCATCTTTCTCGTGCTCTTCGCAGCCATCGCCGTTCTCGAGGACGTGGGCTACATGCCCCGCATGGCCTTCATTCTGGATCGCCTGTTCCGGCGTTTCGGCCTTCACGGCCAGTCCACGCTTCCCCTCATCCTCGGGGGTGTCTTCGTGGGGGGCTGTGCCGTGCCGGGAGTCATGGCCACCCGGGTCATCGCGGACGAGCGGGCCCGCCTCGCCACCATTCTTGTGGTCCCCCTCATGAACTGCCTCGCCAAGGTTCCTCTCTACACGCTGCTTCTGGGCATCTACTTCGCGGACACCGCGGGAGCGATGATGGTCTTCATCTCCACCATCACCCTCATCGCCGCCCTGGGCGTGGCCAAGGTGCTCACACTCACGGTGCTGCGCAACCGCCCCAGCTCCCCCTTCGTCATGGAGATGCCCCCCTACCACCTGCCGACACTCCGGGGCATCGTCATCCGCTCTCTGGAGCGGACGTGGCTCTTTCTCCGCAAGATCGCCACGGTGATCGTGGTGGTGGCGGCGGGGGTTTTCGTGCTCACCCACTATCCGTCCCCTTCTCCGGAGGTGCTCCAGGGACTTGCCATCCGGGCCGACGAGGCGAAGGTGACATTCCGGGCTGCCGTGGCGGAAACGCCCTTCGCGGCATCCCTGGCCGACGACGGAACCCTCGACCGCTATCTGAACCTGCAGGAGTCGCTGCGCCAGTTCCGCATGCTCGGCACGGCCAAGGCGACCATCGACGAACGTCTCACCGCCGAGGCGCCCGATGTGGCTCCCCTCGTGATCGGCTCCGACCCTGCGGTGAAAACACTGGACCGGGCTTTCCGCACGCTCCGGGGAACGCGCCTGGAACTGCAGCGCGAACTTTCCTCGGAGCGGCTCAACGCAAGCGTACTCGGCCGCATGGGGCAGGCTATGGAGCCGATGACGCGCCCCGCGGGTTTTACATGGAAGGTGAACGTGGCGCTTCTGAGTTCCCTGGCGGCCAAGGAAAGCAGCGTGGCCACTCTTGGCGTTCTCTACCGACCCCAGGGGGACGACGCGAACAAGACGCTCGGGGAACGGATGCAGGAGCAGGAGCGGGGCTTCACTCCTCTGCACGCTCTGGCACTCATGGTTTTCATGGCTTTCTATCCGCCCTGCATCGCCACCATCCTCATGGTGAAGGTGGAGAGCCGCCGCTGGAAATGGGCGCTCCTCGCTCTGGGGTACCCCATCCTGCTCGGCTTCGCCTGCGCGGCACTCGTTTTCACCGGCGGCTCCGCACTGGGTCTGTCGGGAACACGGGCGGCCCTTGTCTTCTACGGAGTGCTCCTCTTCGTCACGTTCCTCCTGGGGCTCATACCCGGAAGAGCGCCGGAAACGGAGAAAGCGTCAAAGCGTATCGCTTCCGTCACCGAACAAGAGGCATCACCCCGCTGATCCGGAGGGAATGGGGTCCGGGCGAAAACAGACGTGCGGCGCACCGTGAAAAATCCGGTGCCTCTGGAAAAGATTCTGCGTGCGCCTTCATTCCGGAGGCGCTCTGAAGAAATCCCCCACCGGGGCGTTTTCCACAGCCAGAACAAACAGGCCGGAGAATCCGCGGAAGGATTTCCGAACAGGCCTTCTTCGAGCACGCGCGAGGAATCCGGAAAGCGTTCGACCACGGAATCAAACCGTGAAAAACGTGCGAAAGGAGGTGAGACAGATGCGCAAAAACCTGATGCGAGCCTTTGCGGGGATTTTTCTGTGCCTTTTCCTCGCGGGAATCGCCGCAGCCCACACGC
Source organism: Synergistaceae bacterium UBA5560 (assembly GCA_002425685.1). Taxonomy (GTDB): domain Bacteria; phylum Synergistota; class Synergistia; order Synergistales; family Aminiphilaceae; genus Aminiphilus. Next base: position 10,941 of record DIMS01000114.1, read on the forward strand.
CGATCTGCACGTGCTACCTCAACGGCGACGGCACCGTCACCTGCGAGGGGGGCTTCTCTGACGGCTCCTCTGCGGCGGGTACGAAGATGACCGTCAAGGGAGCAGACGGGACAGTCATTACCGAGGGTGCCATGGACGACGCGGGAGAGTTCACCTTCCCCAAGCCCGACGGCTCCTACCAAGTGGAGTTCAACGCGGGACCCGGTCACGTGGTGGTCATCAAGGGAGAGAGCATTCAGTAGACTCCGCTGCGCCGAACTCCGGAGAGGCGCTGGAACCGCCCCATGACAAGGCGTGTCCCTCCGGAGTGGCGGCCACCATACGGACATGGACACATGGACAGGAACACAGAAAGGACGTGATGGCACATGCGGACACGGCGACTTCTTCTGACTCTTGCGATGGTACTGGCCCTTGCACTTCCGGCCTCCGCCCACTTCCAGCTGATCTACACTCCAGAAAGCGCCCTCGAAAAGGGGGAGGAGCTGACGCTGAAGCTCGTCTTTACCCACCCCTTCGAAGCGGGACACACCATGGACATGGCGGGCGTCGAAGAGTTCTACATGGTGAACAAGGGGAAAAAGACGGATCTCAAGAACGATCTCAAGCCTCTCATCTGGTCCAGCCTCTCCAACTCCGGCTCCGGATACGAGGCGAAGGTGATGCTCCGGGGCATGGGGGACTTCATCTTCGGGCTGGTTCCCGCCCCTTACTTCGAGGAATCCGAGGGAGCATGGATGCAGCAGTGCACCAAAGTGATGGTAAACGTGGCGGGCCTGCCCACGGGATGGGACGAGCCCATCGGCCTCCCCGTGGAGATCGTTCCTCTGGACAAACCCTACGGTCTCTGGACGGGCAACCTCTTCCGGGGCGTGGTCATGGCGGACGACAAACCCGTTCCCTTCGCGGAAGTGGAAGTGGAATTCCTCAATCACCGCCCGGACATGGCGAAGAACCGCTTCGCTCCCGAGGCGGAAGTGGAGGCACCTCAGGACTGTTTCATCACCCAGACCATCAAGGCGGACGCGAACGGCACCTTCGCCTACGCCATTCCCAGAGCCGGCTGGTGGGGCTTTGCCGCGCTGGGCGTGAAGACCAGGGAATACAGGGGCGCCGAACTGGGCGTGGACGCGGTCATCTGGGTACAGGCCAGGGACATGTAGTCAGGAAACACATGTCCCTGCTGTATCCTTTCTCTCCCTCCGTCCGGGGACCGGGCCTCCATCAGGAGTTCCGGTCCCCGGACGTCCCGATGGACGAAACTGACATCGCATTTCGACCGTTCTCGAGCAATCCGCTTTCGACGACGAACAAGGAGCACTCCTCGTGAAGGGACAGAACATTTCACTCGCATCCTGCCGCTCCGTGGGCAGTCGCTGCACCGTCTGCAGCGTCACGGACGGCGCTCTGGAAGGGCGTTTCTGGAGCATGGGCATCCATCCCGGCGTCGTGGTCGAAATCGTCCGCAACGACGGAGATCCCGTCTACATCCGTGTGGACGACGCCCGCTACGGACTCGGGCGTACTCTGGCAGAAAAGATCCTCGTCCGTCCGATCCCGGAAAATTGAGAGGGGATCAAGGCCGATAGGGATTCACGACAATGCGTCCTTCCACGATCTCCTTCTCCAGCGCGGCGAGCCGTTCCTGGACGTCAGGGGGAACGTTTCTCCGGGCCACGTCGCTTCTGGAAAGTCCTACCCCGCCCTCCCGGAGCCCGAAAGAGTAGACCGCACCCCTTCGAAACCGCCCTTCCGACATCGCCTTGACCAGGTCGTACACCGCGTTGTCCAGACGTTTTCGCATGCTGGTGAGCACCGCGTCGGGCACGTCCAGTTCCTGGGCGGAGTCCACGCCGATCGCCCAGAAACCCTTCTCTCTTGCTGCGGCGATGACTCCAGCCCCGGTCCCTCCCGCCACCTGAAAGATCACGTCCGCTCCCGCCGCGTGCTGCGCCAGGGCGAGTGCCTTTCCTTTTCCGGGGTCGTCCCAGCTCCCGACGAAATCCACGAGAACCCGCACGTTCCTTCCGGCAAAGACCGCTCCCTGTTCATACCCGACGAGAAAGTTCCGGATCACCGGAACATCCTCGCCAGCCACAACGCCGATGAGGCCGCTTTTTGAGACCGACGCGGCGAGAACTCCCGCGAGAAACGCTCCTTCGTGCTCCGCGAAGTCCACGTAGGTCACGCCCGGCGCACTGCCGGTCATGTCCATGTGCACGAAGGAAGCCCGGGGATACCGGGAGGCCGCATCGGTCAGCAGGGGAGTGAACTCCACGCCACAGACGAAAACGAGATCATAGGCCTTTCCCGCAGTCGCGAGGGAGGCTTCGTAGGCAACGGCATCGTAGTTGCACTCGAAAATCTGCACGGGAATGGCGAACTCCGCACCGGCCCTGGAGAGCCCCGCTCCGGCGCTGTCGTAGAAGGACCGGTCCCCGAGAGCCCCGGCAACGACAAGGGCCGCCTTCAGCTCGGCCCCGGGCACACCGCCGGCACCGGCCAGAAGCACCATCAGACTCAAAAACATCGCCACAAACACTCGTCTCACGCGGTACACCTCCGCTCCAGCTTCGCCGTCTCCGGCGTACCTTCCATTATAGCCTCGTTCTTTTTTCGACCTGGAACGTCGTTGTACCGATTCATCCCGAACGTTCGAGGAAAGGTTGCGAATCTTTAGACGTGCCCTTGCCCCTTTTTCCGAGAAGAGCTATGATGGACATGGCGAAAAGCTCTTCGCCTTTTTTGTGTGCTTTCAGGGGCGTACACGCCCAGAAGGAGTGACATCCCGTTATGGAAGGCGACAGTTCGAGTAAACCTCTGCATTGCCGTTTCACAAACCGTACCTCGCACTGACGCCGCACGGACGCATCCTTTCCCGGTCCGGCGGCGCCGGATCGGGAAAGGGATTCTTTCTCCGCCCGTACACTGCGGGCTCTTTGCAGCACCCCCCTTTCTCCGATCCCTGATACAGCTCCATCAATCTCATACCGAAACAGCCGTTCGTCGCCTGCGCAGCGGTGCATTTTGCCTGCGTTTCCAGGAGGGTGAGCGGAAAAGGGGGGAGCCGTCATGATCACCATTTTCAAGACCGAAGACCGGGGTATCCGCCAGCTCGATTTTCCTGCCGTGGAACCCGGCTGCTGGATCAACGCCGCCGCACCCACGGCGGAGGAACTCGCCGCGCTTTCCGCCGTGGCGGGAATTCCCGTGGATTTTCTCTCCGCGGCGCTCGACCCGGAGGAAACATCCCACATCGAATGCGACGAGAACATTCTCCTGGTCATCATCAACGTCGCCAAGGCAGCGGGAAGCCACGACTTCGACACGGTCCCCCTCGGGGTGATCCTCACGCCGGACTTCATCGTCACGGTCTGTCTGGAACAGGGAGAGATTCTGCCCAGAAGCGTGGTCTCCATGAACGGTTTCTGCACCTACAAGCGGACCCGCTTTCTGTTGCAGATCCTCTACAAGACGGCCACCCAGTTCCTGAAATACCTGCGGCAGATCAACCGCCGCTCCGACGAGATCGAGGCACACCTGCGCAAGTCCATGCGCAACGAGGAACTCTACCAGCTCTTCGACCTGGAAAAGGGGCTCACCTACTTCACCGCCGCCCTTCGGTCCAACCGCATGGTGGTGGACAAACTGCTGCGTCTCTTCCAGAACGGCCAGATGCGGGAGACGGTGAAGATCCGCGAGGAGGACGAGGACCTGCTTCAGGACGTGCAGGTCGAATACAACCAGGCCTTCGAGATGGTGCAGATGTACGGCAACGTGTTGGCGGGCATGATGGACGCCTTCGCCTCCATCATTTCCAACAACCTGAACATGGTGATGAAGTTCCTTACTTCCGTGACCATCATTCTCGCGGTGCCCACGGCCATCGCGAGCTTCTGGGGCATGAACGTCCCCGTTCCCTTTCAGGAATCGCCCAACGGCTTCGCCGTCGTGACCCTTCTCTCCCTTGGAGTGTCCGCCATGTCCGCCCTCTGGCTCTGGCGGAAGCGCCTGCTCTGAAAGAACGCGCCTCCGACGGCCCCCTCCGGGGGGCCTTTTTCGTGCACGTCGAGAGGCGCTTTTCTTCGCACAATTCCGTAACGCCCGCCGAAATCCTTCTCTTTCTGGGCTATAATGGAGCGATACGAAAACGGAACATCACTTCGATTCGGGAGGACCATTATGGAAGGTTCCGGCATTTTCACGCTTCTGCTTCTCTTTCTGTTCCTCTTTCTCCTTTCGGCATTTTTCGCCGCGGCGGAGATGGCCTATTCGAGCGTCAACAAAATCCGGATGAAACGCTTCGTCGAAGAGGAGCGCACCGGTGCCGGACGGGCCATGCTCCTTCTGCAGGATTTCTCCCGCACCATCTCCACCATCCTCGTGGGGGGCAACATCGTGGACATCATCATGACCGCCATCGCCTCCACCGTGCTCGCCCTTCTCTTCGGCCCCATAGGTGCGCTCTACGCGACGGTGCTCATGACGGTGCTCATCATCCTCTTCGGCGAGGTACTGCCCAAGTCCTACGTGAAGGACTGCTCCGAGTCCTTCGCCCTGGGTGCCGCGCCGCTTGTGCGCTTTTTCGTGCGCCTCCTCCATCCCCTCACCTGGTGCATCATGTCCTTCTCGGCCTTCCTCGGGCGATGGCGCTCCGCAGGGCAGCGCCCCCAGCCCAGCGTCACCCACGACGAACTGCTCCACATCCTGGAGACCATGGGAGAGGAGCAGGTGCTCCCCCAGGCGGAGCGGGAACTCATCGAGAACGCGGTGAACTTCAACGAGCTGGAGGTCTGGGAGATCCAGACACCCCGGGTGGACGTGTTCGCCCTCGACGTGGACGAGGAATCCCAGAGGGTGCGGGCGCTTTTGGTGAAAAACCAGTACTCCCGTGTTCCCGTCTACGAAGGAACGCTGGACAACATCATCGGCGTGCTTCACGTGAAGGACTACATGCGCCGGGTCTTTCAGCAGGAAGAGACGAACCTGCGCTCCGTCATAAAGCGCCCGGTCCTCCTCGCGGGAAGCGCGAGCCTCATGGACGCGCTGCGCATCTTCCGAGCCAACCGGACGCACATGGCCATCGTCCTCGACGAGTACGGCGGTACCTCGGGAATTCTCACCGTGGAGGACATTCTGGAGGAACTGGTGGGAGAAATCCGGGACGAGCACGACGACATCAAGGAGTCTTTCACGCAGCTCGAGGAGAACGTCTATCTCGTGAGCGGCGATGTCTACCTGGAGGACATCTTCTACGAATACCTCAATTTGGACACCATGCCGGACAGCGAGGCCTCGACCCTCAGCGGCTGGCTCTACGAACAGTTCAAGACGCTTCCCGAGCAGGGAGCCGCCGTCGCCTGGGGCGGATTCCTCTTCTCCGTCGCAAAGGTGGGAGGGCAGCGCATCCTGAAGGTCCGCATCGAGCGAAAACCCGTCGAAGAAGCCATCCCTTCTCTCCCGCACCAGGAGTGACGTCTGCATACTTTCTGCCGTAGGGGGACTTCGCAGCAGCCGACATTGATTCCGGGGACACAAAAGAGGCAGAACTTCGGTAAAACTACCGAGTTCCACCTCTACAAGCGATGTCGATACGGAACGATACCTGAGTTGTATTTCATTGCTTTTTCTAGGGACTCTTCCCCGAACTTCTTTCGATAGTCATCATAGACACCTTTGGCCATGTCGATAAACAATTGTTTTTGATCAGATGTAAGTTCGTTGACTGTCATGCCCTGCGCTTTCAAATCGTTCACAAATTGGGTATCCTGCTGATAGGCAAGCGTTCTTTGAAGATCCCGGCAAACGGCGCCTGCCTCCCGGATGATTTTTTGCAGATCTTCAGGAAGTCTCTCGAAAAAAGTCCTGTTGATGATAATAGGAACAGTCCCGTATACATGTCCGGTCAGAGACGCGAATTTCTGTACCTCATAAAATTTGGAGGTGTAAATAATCGAGATCGGATTCTCCTCCGCATCCACAATTCCCTGCTGAAGAGCAGTATAGAGTTCCCCGAAAGCCATGGGCGTCGGATTGGCACCCCATGCTCTGAAAGCCGCGATGTGGATGTGATTTTCCATTGTGCGGATCTTCAGCCCCTTGAGATCCTCGGGAACATGGATCGCGCGCTTGTTGTTGGTAATGTTCCGGTACCCACCCTCGGCGATCCCAAGACAAACCAAATTGTGGGGCTCCAGCCACTCGGCGACTTCATCCCCCAACGCACCGTCCAGGGCTTGGTGCGCAGCCTCGCGTGTCTTGAACAGAAAGGGAAGATCAAGGATCGAAAATCGTTCGTCCAGTGACGAAAGAAGCGAGCCGGTGCACATGGTCATCTCGATGGTTCCCAAGCCGACTCCCTCAAGGGACTGTCGGTCGCTCCCCAGCTGCGCGTTCGGATAAAGCTCGATCGAAAGCCTCCCTCCGGATTGCTCCTCGCAGTACTTCTTGAATTCGAGCAGTGCGATATGGGAAGCATGCGTTTCCGCAAGGACATGGGCCACCCGGATAACCGTAGGCTGAGCGCCAAACGCGGCCGTGGAAAGCACTCCTATGAGACAAAGCATCACAATGAAAAAACTCTTTTTCACGACACTCCCTCCTTTTTCCCCCTTGTTCAGACCCGAAGTCAGCGCATCGACAATGTCCGGCAGCCGTGCACGAACCGCTCCATCCCCTCCACCACGTCCTTTTCCGGACAGGTGTAGGCGATCCTCACGTGCCGCTCAAGACCGAATGCATCTCCCGGAACAAGAGCAATGCCCTCTTCTTCGAGCATGAAACGACAAAACTCGAAGGCACTCACGTTCATTTTTTCGATGGAAGGGAAGACATAGAACGCACCCACCGGACGATTGTATGTAATTCCCTTGCATCTATCCAAGGCCCTCATGACACTGTTTCTCCGATTTCTGAAATCCGCAATCATTCTCTCCGTCAAACTTGCCCCGCTCTTCAGTGCCTCTATCGCCCCCTTTTGCGAGAAGGTACAGGTGCTCGTCGTAAAAAGCTGGTGTGTCTTGCACAAATACGAGTAATACTGTCTGGGGGCGATGGCGTAACCTATCCTCCACCCAGTCATGGAAAATGATTTTGAGAGCGCATTAACCAGTATGGTTCGCTCCGCCATCGCCGGACGGGACAGGATGCTTTCGGAAACTCCCTCGTAGAGAAATTCTCCGTAACATTCATCGGAAATCGCAATGAGATCGTGTCGAACGATGAAATCGCAGAGTCGATCCAGGTCCTTTCCCTCCACGGCGGCTCCCGTTGGATTGTTCGGAGAATTGAGAATGAGCATCTTCGTCCGTGGGGTGACGGCATTTTCCAGCGCTTCGAAGTCTATTTCATAGTGCTGACCGAGACGAACAGGAACGAGAACCGGCACGGCGCAGGCAAGAACCGCTTGGTCGCGATAGGCGGGAAAACAAGGAGTAAGGATCAAGATCTCATCTCCGGGATCCGTCAGGGCAACGAAAGAGATAATCAGGGCCTCGACGGCGCCACAGGTGATGATGATCTGCTCTTCCGGATCGAAGCGTATGCCCCGCCTGTGACTTTCCCATGACGCGATCTCTTCGCGCAGCTCCCTCAAACCAGGAATGGGAGAATAATGAACATACTCCCCCAGGACCGCTTCCGCCGCCGCTTTCTTCGCTTCCATGGGGGAATCGAAATCGGGACGTCCAATTTCGAAATGAACGATCTTTCTCCCCTCCCGCTCCATCTTCTCCGCTGCTGCGAGCACTTCCCGTATACCTCCCTCGAAAGGGATCCGGCTCATTTTCTTCGTCATCGCAAACATGTTCGGCGCTCCTTTCCGAAACGTTTCAATTCACACGACTCAGCGGCTCAAGTCCGAAAAGAACTCTGCGAACATTCTCGGCAGCAATGTACCTGTCCTGATACAACGCCTGATCGGAATACCACGCCGAATGCGGCGTAAAAACCACATTCTCCAGCGTGAACAGAGGATCGTTCATGTCCGGCGGTTCCTGCTCCATCACGTCGAGGGCGGCCCCCGCTATCGCCTCGCTCCGCAATGCTTCGAACAGATCCTTACTGTCGATGAGCCCACCTCTGGACGTGTTAACGAGAAAGGCATTCTTTCCCATCCTTCGGAAAAACGACGCATTGAACAGATGGAACGTATCCGCCGAAAGCGGGATGTGAATGGAAACAACATCGGCCTGCTCGGCAAGAGCGAGCAGCGATGGTACGACTCGCACACCAAGCTCCCATGCGGTAGATTTATCCATAAAAGGATCGAAAGCGATGATCTCCTTGAAGAGTGCTTTGCTTTTTTTTGCCACGAGCCTGGCGATTGTTCCAAAACCGGCCAGCCCGAGAATCATTGTGTTGATTTTCTTGGGAGGGGGCAGCCTGTCGATGTTCCATTCTCCGCTTCTGACGTGGAATACGTAGCGGTGCATGTTCCTGGCGAGGAGAAGTGCGAACGCCACCGCGTGGTCGGAGACCTCGTCCACGCAAAAATTCGGTACGTTACATATCGCGATGCCGTGCTCGGCGGCCTTTTTCAGGTCGAAATTGTCCACGCCCGAACCATGCCTGCTGATCACCCTGCACTTCTTCATCCGTTCGATGACCGGCGCATCGATTACCGTGTTCGCGATGATCAGCCCATCCACATAGGGAACCATCTCCATGAGTTCTTCCTCATGCCCGTAACACCGATTGAGGAGTTCCACGTCACATCCTTCGAAAACCTTTTCCTCGACAGTACATTCCTTGTCGTTCAACAAACTGAATATCCCCACCTTGAACGCGGACATGATCCTTCCTCCTTCCTACATGACCTTGAGAATTTTCGGCACCGCCAAGCTTATCCAGGGAATATAGGTGATGAGAATCAATGAAAAGATCATGGCGAAGATGAGCGGCCAGATGTAGCGAATAATGGAGTCCATGGACTCTCGAGCCACAGCCGAGGCGATAAAGAGATTTGCCCCGTAGGGAGGCGTAACGAATCCTATCGCCAGATTGACCGTCATGAACACGCCGAACTGAACCGGATCGACTCCGATCCGAAGCATGATGGGCAGAAGTATCGGGGCAAGAATAACCATGGAGGAAATATTGTCGATGAAGCACCCGACGACCAGAAGCATGCAGTTGATCAACATGAGAACAACGAGGGGACTTGAGGAGAAGGAGAGAATGCGCGTCGCCATGAACACCGGCACCTGTTTCATCGTCAGCAGAAAGGCGAACGAAATGGACAACCCAAGCATGAACGTGGTTGCACCGTTAATAAGCATGGTATCGCGCAATGCCTGATAGATTTCGTTCAATCCCAGCTCGCGATAGATGAAAACTCCGACGACAAGCGCATAGATCACCCCGACGACAGCGGCCTCCGTGGGCGTGAAAATGCCGGCGTAGATGCCACCCAGGATGATCACGGGAACCATCAGCGCCCAAAAGGCTTCCCGAAACGCGTGAAAGACCTCCCGGGGGGGTGTTTTCCCGAGGCGCCCCCTGAAACCATGTTTTCGGGCGATGTAGTAGTTCGCGGCCATGAGACACACACCTATCAAGATCCCCGGTACAATGCCCGCCAGGAAGAGAGCACCCACAGACACCCCCGTGACGACACCGAAAATGACGAACGGTATGCTGGGGGGAATAATCACGCCGATAGAACCCGCAGCCGCGGTGATCGCGGCCGCATATCCGGGATCGTAGTTCTTCTCCTTCATGGAAGGAATCATGAAGGACCCTATCGCGGAGACGGTGGCTGGTCCCGATCCGGATATGGCCGCAAAAAACATGCATGCCAAGGTGGTGACCGCTCCGAGCCCGCCGGTCAGATGTCCTACCAGTGTGTCCGCAAAGTCGAGCAACCGTTTCGAGATCCCCCCGTACATCATGAGATTGCCCGCGAGAATGAAAAAAGGGATGGCCATGAGCGGAAAGGAATCCAGTGCGGCAAAGGCGTTCTGCGCCAGAAGCAAAAGGTTGAGATTGGTGGAGAGCGCAATGGTCACGGCAGTGGCCGCGCCCAGGGAGATACCGATGGGAACGCTCAGGCTGAGCAGCAGAAAAAGCAGACCGAAAAGGAGAAGCAGCATCAGACACCCCTCCTCGATGCACCGATTTTGAGGAAAAGGGTCTGGCAGAGCCGCAGAATCATGAGACTGCACCCGACCGGAACGGAAAGATAGGCATAGGCAATGGGAATGCGCAAAGCTGGCGTCAATTGATGCCTTTGGATCAGCAAAGAGATCAAAGTCCACGATTCGATCGCGAGAAAGACCACGAAGGCCAGCCAGATCGCCAGTACCAGAAAGTCAAGCCGATTTTTCCATGTGTCCGGCAGAAGGTTCCTGAAAAAATCCACGCGAATGTGGGCACAATGTTTCACCGCGAAACTCGTTCCGATCCATATCTGCCAAAGAAAAATATACCTCGCCAATTCCTCGCTCCAATAGAGCGACTGGCCGACAAGATACCGCATGACAATCTGTGCGAAGATCAACGATACCGTTACCACAAGACTGGTGACGAGGAAATATTCCTCGAGTTTTTCGTCGAGCAGACGGAGAAACCTCATAACACCACCTTCATTCCCCGATCGATGGCCACCCCTTTACAACCCCGAACGAAAGGGCACCATTCACGACCGTATATTTGGACTTGACGGTTTTGAGAGCACTCCGAGGAATGGAGAACGGATCACAATCCAGGACGGTGAAATCCGCGAGATACCCTTCCGCGATCTTTCCTGCTCGGTTTCCACGCCCCACGATTTCCTGAGGAGTGACCACATAAGACGTGAGAAGTTCGCCGAGATCTAGTGTTTCGTCGCTGCCCGGAAGGCAGCAGAAGTAGTCTTCCCCATCCCGTCGGGTCACGCCGGCCCAGATACCGAGCCATGGGTTGATGTCTTCCACGGGACTGTCGCTGGAGGACGCCACCGGAATTCCCGAATCGAAGAAACGCCGATAGGTATACGAATGAGCAAGCCTTTCCCTGCCGAGGCGGAGCGGTGCCATGTTTCTGTCGCTGAAAGCCTGGGATGCCTGAATGTCGACAGCCACACCCAGCTCCTTGATTTTTTCGACCAGCTCTGGAGGACAAACGATGGCGTGATTGATACGGAAGGGAAGACGGGGACAACCGTGCCGCTCCTGTATTTTTTCGATCACCCGGAGCGCCTGATCCAGTGCCGCGTCTCCAATGGCATGGATCTGGCACTGCACTTCCCGTCGAACCGCTTCTTCCAAACAGGCAAAAAGATCTTCGTCGGAGTGGTTCAGCATGCCGGATTCTTTCGGAGCGTCGCTGTAGGGGTGCACCAAGGCGGCAGTGCGACCTCCAAGGGAGCCGTCCAGAAAGATCTTGAATCCTCCGTAACAGACCCATTCATCCCCGAAGCCACTTCGAATTGTCAGATTGGGCAACACGTCGTGGTAGGAAAGAATGCGGACGGGCAGAAGTCTTTTTTCAGCGAGCGACTGATACAACCCCAGGTCCTCCTCCATTCCGTAGGAGGCCGCCCCACAGATATGAGCACTGGTAATACCCACTTCCGCCAAGTCAAGACACGCTCGGTGGAGAAGAGCCTCCTGCAGAGCCGGATCCTTACCTGTCTTTTCCATCGCCGTAACAATGGGAAAAGCCGTTTCTTCATTCAGGATTCCCGACGAGAGCATTCCATCGGTACGCAGCCCTCCCAAGCGCATCGCTCTGGAATTCGCGACATGAACATGAGCGCAGACTCTCATCAACAAGACCGGATTCTGTATGCCGAGGGAATCGAGATCGTCACGAGTCGGTACAACCGGGACAGGCCACATCGTTTCGTTGAGCCGACACCCGTAGATCCACTCGTCTTTTCCAACATGCTCGGCCTTCTCGCGGATCGCCTCCAGCAACGCCGGCTTCGATCCTATGTCGAGCAGATCAAGGGCATTCTTCTGCTTGGCAAAAGCCTCCAAATGAATGTGGGCATCGGTGATTCCCGGAATCACGAGATTTCCTTCCAGTTCAAGCCGTTCCGCGCCGTCACTACCCACCCTTTCCAGCACGTCCTTCTTTCGCCCGACGGCGACAATCCTAGAACCTTGAACCAACAGAGCCTCTGCAAACGGCGCAGCGGGAATCCCGGTCCAGATTCTTCCACCAGTGAGCAAGAATTTTTTCGGACCTGCCATGGCCCCACCTCCTTTTAAAATTATTTCATATTATTTAATGCGGTATTGAAATGTCTTTGTAGTTCCAAGTTCACCGCCATGGAATCACCGTTGCGAATCGCTTCGAGAATGTGTTTGTGCTCAACCAGGCTTTTTTCAAGTTCGACATCCTTCGGCCAAATTCGATCCGAGTTCCAGTAGTCAATCTTAATTTCATCGAGAAGATTTTGAAGAATCTTTACCAAAGCATTGTTATGAGTTGTTTGAGCTAACTGAATGTGAAATTTATTATCGTACAAATGATACGTGTCGAAGTCGAGATTTTTTCGACTCTCCTCAAGTTTTTCGTAAAGAGCCTCCAGTCGGGCAATATCCTCCGGCAGTGCGCGTTTGGCTGCAATCTGGGCAATACTCGGCTCCACAATAACCCTGGCTTCAAACGCATCGAAAGAGCCATCCGCTTTCTCGATTTCCTCAAGGGAGTCCATCAATTTCTTGTGCATTTCCAGGTTGATGATCGGATTTGCCTCACTGCGCAAATACGTTCCATCTCCTGGTCTTCGTTCGACAACGTCCATCATTTCAAGAGCGGACAGAGCTTCTCTCACCACAGGCCTGCTGACCCCTATGGCTGCAGCGATTTCGATCTCGTTCGGCAATCTCTTGTTGGCACTCAGCTGTCCACTTTCGATCAAAGCAAGAATCTGCCTCACAACTACGGACGTTTTCTTCTCTGATGGCTGTATCCGGTCAAACAAAACGCATCACCCTCCTTGTAAGACATTATACATATGACATGCCCGTTTTTGTCAACTCATCGACACGCCTTTTTCTTTGAAAATATTTTTAAAACAAAACAACGCTTATTCTCTATAAGGTCAATTTTAAATGAAATATATATGCCTATTTAGTGCACAAAAGCTTCTAGTATGAATTTTCACCCATATTGACAAATTCCGGTTCCGGTGGTATTTCCTTTTCTGTATCCATTGGATCCAATGGATACAGAAAAATTCTTCTCTTCCTTGCATCGATGCTGTCTTTTGGGCTGTGCTTTCGACTCAAACCACACGAAGAAGGTGAGGCACATGGAGTGGGAGAAACAATTCGGTCTTTCCGGAAAGACGGTGATCGTCACAGGGGGTTCCTCGGGCATCGGGCAGGGCTGTGTGGAGTTTTTGGCAAGTGTGGGCGCCTCGGTGGCAGTGTTTGACCTGAACGAGGCGAAGAAGCGGAAAAGAGAAACAGCGGCGGTCCGTCATTTTCGATGCGATGTGACCGACGAGGCATCGGTACGTTCCTGTGTGGAACATGCTGAAAAGGAGCTCGGAAACCTCTTCGGTTTCGTCCACTGCGCCGGAGTGATCCGCCGCAGAAGCGCCCCCGATTTGGAGGAAGCGGACTGGAACGCGGTACTGAACGTGAACCTCAAAGGCGCCTACCTGATGGCCAAGCACGTCATTCCCGCACTTGCGGAGAACGGTGGCGGAAGCGTGGTTCTCATCGGTTCCGGGTGGGGCATCAAGGGCGGCCCCAAGGCCGTGTCCTACTGCGCCGCCAAGGGAGGTGTGGTGAACCTCACGCGGGCACTGGCCATCGATCACGGCCCTCAGAACATCCGCGTCAACTGTGTCTGCCCCGGCGACGTCGATACTCCGCTTCTCCGGGACGAGGCCCGGCAGCTTGGCTACAACCTGGACAGCTGGCTGGCGGAGAGCGCCGAAAGGCCCCTCCATCGCCTGGGGACCCCACTGGACATCGCCAAGGCAGTGTATTTTTTCCTGAGCGATCTCTCCCCATGGGCCAGTGGTTCCGTGCTTGTGGTCGACGGAGGGGGAACGGCGTAGGCACCGCGTTTCCGAAAGAGTGAACCCTGCTGTCCAGTCGTGCTGAAGGAGGATCACAATCATGAGTGACACGTTTACCCATCCCTACATACCGAACTCGGACCCGGTGATTCAGAGATGGATGATGGATTCCATCGGAATCGAGGATATCGAGGAACTGTTTGCGTGCATCCCCGAATCTCTCCGGTTCCGGGGCAAGATGAACCTTCCCGAACCGCTTCTCTCCGAAGCGGCTCTGCGCCGTCGCGTGATGGGGCGCCTGAACAAGAACAGAACCTGCGAAGAAGCACTGAGTTTTCTGGGCGGCGGTTGCTGGCAGCACCAAGTACCGGCGGTGTGCGACGAGGTGAACCGGCGGTCGGAGTTTCTGACAGCCTACGCAGGAGAACCCTACGAGGACCACGGCAGATTCCAGGCACTCTTCGAATACGAAAGTCTTATGGCTGAGCTGCTGGAGACGGATGTCGTGAATGTTCCCACCAACGACGGATCGCAGGCGGCCGCAACGGCCCTGAGGATGGCCTGTCGGGCAACGGGCCGGGACGAGGTACTCGTCGCCGGATCCACCCAACCGGATCGTTTCCGAATCGTTCGCAATTATCTCAGGCCCGACATTCGAGTGACACGTTTCGGTTTCGATCGCACCACGGGACTTCTGGATCTGAAGGATTTGAAATCCAAGGTCTCCGACAAGGTCGCGGCAGTCTTCTTCGAAAACCCTTCCTTTCTGGGATGCGTGGAAACGCAGGGACGGGAGATCGCCGAGGCGATTCACGCCGCGGGCGGTCTGCTGGTCGTCTTCGCGGACCCGAGTTCCCTCGGAGTCCTCACCCCTCCGAGCCGCTACGGCGCCGACTTGAGCTGCGGCGATATCCAACCTCTCGGAATTCACATGTCCTTCGGAGGGGGCCGAGGCGGGTACATCGCCTCCGCCGACGAGGAGCGACTCGTTCAGGAATATCCTTCCCGTCTTTTCGGCATCGCTCCCACGGAGAAGGGCGAATGGGGGTTCGGTGATGTCGCCTGGGAACGCACATCCTTTGCGAAGCGGGAGAACGGAAAGGAATTCGTGGGCACCGCCGCAGCCCTCTGGGGCATCACCGCCGGCGTCTATCTGGCGCTCATGGGTCCCAAAGGCATGCGCGAATTGGGAGAGGGAATCATGCAACGGGCCCGCTATCTTGCCGCTCTCATGGACAAGATTCCCGGTGTCGCCGCTCCTCGGCTGTCCGCCGTTCCCTTCAAGGAGTTCGTCGTGAATTTCGACGGCACCGGGCTTTCCGTGAAGGAAATCAACCGGCGTCTCCTGGACAGGAACATCTTCGGAGGGCAGGATCTGTCGGCGGATTTCCCCGAGTTGGGACAGTCCGCCCTTTACTGCACGACGGAAGTCCATTCGAAGGCGGACCTCGACCGGCTCGCGTCGGAGCTGGCGAGTTGCCTGAAGGGATGAAGGAGGGCACACCATGAAGACCAATCCGAAGACGGAACCGAGAGACTTTCATCAGGCCAAATGGGATGAGCCCGTGATTTTCGAGCTTTCCACTCCGGGCGAGAGAGGGGTGCTGCTTCCCGGGACGGAGCCCGAGATCGCCGCCCTGGGAAATCCCTGGGAAGACCTTCCAAAGGAGCTGCATCGCACTTCTCCCCCGGCGCTTCCCGAAATGTCCCAGATGCGAGTGCTCAAGCATTACCTGCGTCTCTCGCAGGAAAACCTGGGCGCGGATCTGAACATCGACATCGGCCAGGGAACCTGCACCATGAAGTACAGCCCGAAAATCAACGATCAGTTCGCCACCTCCCCGAAACTGGCGGAGCTGCACCCTCTGCAGGCCCCCTCCACCGTTCAGGGAACTCTGGAAATCCTCTACGAAACGGAACAGTTCCTCAAGGAAATCTCCGGGCTCGACCGCTTCTGTCTCCATCCCGGAGGCGGGTCCCAGGCGATCCTGGGTATCGGCTCCGTCATCCGAAACTGGGTGGATGCCAACGGTATGGCTGACAGGAAGGACGAGATCGTCACCACCATTTTCTCCCACCCCTCGAATCCAGCCGTGGCGAAGATCAAGGGATTCAAGGTCATTACCATCTATCCCGACCCGGTCACGGGAAGACCGGACATGAAGGCATTCATGGCCGCCGTGAACGAACGAACTGCGGCGCTGCTCATCACGAACCCCGAGGACATCGGGCTCTACAACCCGTCTATCCGGGAGATGACGGACCTGGTTCATTCCGTGGGCGGGCTGTGCAGCTACGACCAGGCCAACGCGAACGGCGTGCTCGGCATTGCGAGAGCCCGGGAAGCGGGGTTCGATCTGTGTTTCTTCAACCTCCACAAGACATTTTCCTCGCCCCACGGCTGCGGAGGCCCCGGCAGCGGCGTCCTTGGCGTGCAAAAGCATCTGGTACCCTTTCTGCCCGCTCCGGTGGTGGATGTGGACGATCAGGGAAACTATTTCCTGCAGTACGAGGGCGTTGACCGGGAGAACCGGATCAAAGACTACTACGGCGTCCTTCCGGCCATCGTGAGGGCCTACGCCTGGATGCTGAGCCTCGGAGACGAAGGACTCCGGGAGGTCGCACGCGTCTCCATCCTGAACAACAACTACATTTTCCGGAAGATACTCCGGATTCCCGGCGCGGATGCACCCTTCGCGGCGGGTGAGCACAGAATGGAACAGGTCCGCTACAGCTGGCAGGGGCTCAAGGATGCCACGGGCTGCGGCGTGGCGGATGTGCAGAATCGCATCTTCGACTTCGGCATGCACATCTGGACCAGCCATGAGCCCTGGATCGTTCCGGAACCGTTCACCATCGAACCCACCGAATCCTATTCGAAGGACGAACTCGACGAATACGTGGCCGTTCTGGAGCAGATCGTCCGGGAAGCCCACGAAAATCCGGACATTCTGAAAAAAGCCCCGCATCGCAGCACCATTCACCACGTGGACCACGACGTGCTGGAAGATCCGAAACGCTGGGCAATCACGTGGCGCGCCTACAACAGGAAATACAGAGGCTACTTCGAGGCGAGATAGAAGAGGCGGCAGCGATGAACCCGCAACGGACTCCGAGACTGGGATTGATTGTCAATCCGATAGCGGGCATGGGGGGGCGCGTCGGCCTGAAGGGCACCGACGGCGACGAACTCTTGCGCCTCGCCGTCGCACGCGGCGCCGTTCCCATGGCCGAGTCGCGCGCAGCGCTCTGCCTCGAGGCCTTCCTGAAAGGAGCAGAAGGCAGACCCTTCGAGCTTCATGTAGGCCCCGGCGCGATGGGAGAGCGGGTCGCGGAGCGATACGGCCTCGGAGTCGTCGTCGCAGGGAGGGGCGCTCTCCCGCCCCCATCGTCCGTCCGTACCACCGCGGAGGATACGCGGAGAACCGCAAGAAATATGGCGGATACGGGCGTGGATCTCCTCCTTTTTGCAGGGGGCGACGGAACCGCCCGCGACATCTGCGTGGCGCTCGGCCGAGACCGGCTCGTCCTCGGAATTCCCGCCGGCGTGAAGATTCACTCGGCGGTGTACGCCAGTTCACCCGCGGCGGCAGGATTCCTCGCTGCCGCCACACTCTTCGGAGACACATCGGTCATTCGCGAGAAACTCGCAGAGGTCATGGACATCGATGAGAATGCCTATCGGAGCGGAGTCCTTCGTGCAAAACTCTTCGGCTATCTGCGCATTCCCTACGAACGCCGGCGCGTACAGGGACTCAAGGCCGGCTCCGGCACACCCGAAGCCGCCGCACAGGCGGAGATCGCCGCGGCCGTCGCGGAGACGATCTCCGCCGGACCGGAGACACTCTGGCTGATCGGCGCGGGGACAACGACGAAAGCAGTGACGGATGCGCTCGGGCTTTCCGGCACACTGCTCGGTGTCGACGCCTGTCTGGGAGGCTCCCTCGTCGCACTCGACCTGAGTGAGCGCGACATCCTCGCGCTCATCGCACAGCAGTCCGACCCGAAAAAAATAAAAATCCTGCTGACACCCATCGGCGGACAGGGCTTTCTCTTCGGGCGGGGAAATCAGCAGTTCAGCCCCGACGTCATTCGAGCAGTGGGTCGGGAAAACCTGATGATCCTCGCAACGCCCGACAAACTGCACACCCTGCGAGGAGCACCGCTTCTGGCGGACACGGGCGATCCGTCGCTCGACCTGGAACTTGAGGGGTACTACCGCATCGTCAGCAGCTACGGGGGCTTCACCGTGTATCCTCTCGCGGCGGCGGGACAGTGAAGACGGGAAAAACGGAGGAAGAAAAACGCGTCGTCTCTACCGTCTCGTACGGAACAGGACCGTATCGACAATCAACGGGGAAAGGTTCAGCAACTGCAAGGAGGGGGATTTGCCGGATGACAGTGAAGCCATACGCATACCGCATCTGAGTCTGAACGACGGACAGGCGCGCCGTATGCGCGTGGGGACAACGCCATCCGCGCGAACCAGCCTCGCATTCAATCACTTTTATCGGAGGTGTTTCGTATGCGTGGCATCATGAAACTGACACCGGTCGCTCTCATCGCAGGACTCATGCTCTCCGGCATGGATATTCTCCTTGCGGCTCCGATTTCGTTTGCCTATGCCGTTCTCATCGGCATAGGCATCGGAAAGTTCAAATTCCAGGACATTCTCGACGCGGCTCTGACGAACCTACGTCACTTCCTCATCGTTTTTCTCATCCTGCAACTGGCGTACGGTGTCGCCGAATGCTTTATGGCAACGGGTGTCGCGGCTGCCGTCATCAACATGGCTCTCTCGATGGGGCTGACCGCGAGCGGCGTGGCGGCCGCCGGTTTCCTCGTCACATGCATCCTGTCAATCGCAACAGGCACCTCATGGGGTACGTTCGCGGCGTGCGCTCCCATCTTTCTCTGGCTCAACCACATCGTGGGCGGAGACATTCTGCTTACCATCGGTGCCATCGCCGGCGGTTCCTGTTTCGGCGACAACATTGGCCTGATCTCCGACACCACGGTCGTAAGCTCGGGCATTCAGGGTGTCGAGATCACCAAGCGCGTCAGGCACCAGGGCGTCTGGTCCCTGCTTTGCATGGTCGCGAGCGCAATTCTTTTCTACATCATGGGTGCGTCGACCGCCGGCCACGGCATGGGAACGGCCGCAGAGGCCATCGCGCAAATTCCTCAGGAGGTCTGGACAAAATTGGGCGAAGAACGCGAATCCGCCGTCGCTCTGCTCAGACAGGTACAGGCGGGCGTGCCGTATCTGATGATCATCCCGCTTCTGGTCGTCCTCGGGCTCGCCGTCGGCGGCGCCAATACACTTATTTGCCTCGCAAGCGGCATCGTTTCGTCCCTCGTCATGGGTCTTTTCTGCGGCACCGTCTCGAATATCAACACATTTCTCGACTACTGTTTCACTGGATTTTCAGACGCAGGAGGATGGTCAATCGCAATGATGCTATGGGTCGGTGCGTTCGGCGGTGTCATGAACAAAATGGAGGCCTTCGACCCGATTGCTGCGCTCATCTTACGCATTTCGACGAAGGTCCGTCATTTGATGACCTGCAACGCGCTACTCTGCCTTCTTGGCAATGCGGCACTTGCCGATGAAATGGCCCAAATCGTCACCATCAGCCCGATTATCAAGGAACTAACGGAAAGAAACGTGGAGGGCAGCCCGGAAGCCATGTACACGCTTGCCCTGCGCAACGCGACGTATGCGGATGCGATGGGAGTTCTCGGTTCACAGCTCATCCCATGGCACGTCTACATCGGTTTCTTCATGGGCATCAGCACCTCTGTTTATCCATTAGCCGAGGGCGTTATCACCCCTTTGGGCATGATCGCACACAACTATCTGGCTTGGATCGCAGTCATTTCAATGCTCTTCTTGACATTTACGGGACTCGATCGATTCATCCCATTTTTCAAACTTCCCTCCGAACCACAGGTATTCCTGAAAAAAGACAGTAATTCATAAAAAATAAATAAATATCCGATTTGAATACTGGACAACTTAAAAAATTCCAGGAAAGAAGGGTATGTCTGAAATGACTGAAACAGCAGAAAGCAAGGAATGGCGTAAACCGAGCCTCGCGCTCTCCATCGGAGTCATCATTCTCATCACCGTCACGGTCTCCGCCGCCACGCTGCTGTACGGCACGGACGTCCACTCGCCCATCATCATGCTGGCGGTCGTGATCGGACTGATTGCCCGCTACTCTCTCGGAATCACCTACAAGGCACTCGAAGCGGCCGCGCTCGACAGCATCATGTCGGCCATGCAGTCGTGCATGATCCTGATGCTGGTCGGCATGCTGATCGGTGTATGGATGCGGGGCGGCGTCATCCCGGGACTGATCTACTACGGCCTCGGACTCCTCAGCCCGAAGATATTCCCCCTGGCCACGCTTCTGATCTGTTCGGTCATCTCTCTCTCCACAGGGTCGTCGTGGTCGACGAACGCCACCATCGGCGTCGCCATGATGGGCATCGGCAACGGGTTGGGAATGCCACCCGCCATGACCGCCGGCATCGTCGTGTCTGGAGCCTACTTCGGCGACAAGATGTCCCCCCTCTCCGACACGACCAATCTCGCACCGGCCGTCTCCGGGTCGGACCTCTTCGATCACATCCGTGCGATGATCTGGACTACGGGACCGACGTACCTGATCTTCGCCGTGATCCTGATCTTCTGGGGGTTCCAGTACTCGGGGGGTGACCTCGACGCCACCAGAATCGAGGCGATCCGTACAATCATCAAGGGCGAGTTCCCCGTGTCACTTCTCTGCCTGGTGCCACCCATACTGGTCATTCTGATGGCGATCCTCAAGTTCCCCGCAATGCCCGGCATCTGCGTGGGCATCTTCGCCGGAATGGTCCTCTGCTTCGTGTACGGAAGCGGCTGGGGCGAGATCTGGACAATCACGCAGTCGGGCTACAAAGCAGGTTTCAGTGCGAAAATCGTGGGTGCGGGATCGAACGAAGCGATCACCGCGCTGCTCGCGGCAAAGAGCATCTCGCTCTCTCCGGATCTGGCGCACGACGTTGCCGCGATGATCTCCCGTCTCGTCGGACGCGGCGGCATTCAGCCGATGATGTGGTCCGTCTCCCTGGCCATTGCGGCCATGGCGATGGGAGGATTTCTGGAAGTGTCGGGGATGCTGCGCGTGCTGCTCGAAGCCCTCACCTCGGGCATCCGCAAGGTCGGCGGCCTGGTAGCGGCAACCTGCGTCGCCTGCATTGTCTCCAATTTCCTGACCGGAAGCCAATATCTGTCCATCGTCATACCGGGACGCATGTTCAAAACCAAGTTCGACGAAAGCGGACTCGCACCGCGGATGCTTTCGAGAACCCTTGAGGATTCCGGCACGCTGACGTCCGTGCTGATTCCTTGGAATGTCTGCGGCGGCTACGCGGCGGGAGTTCTCGGAGTGTCGACCCTGGCCTACGCACCCTACGCCGTGCTCAACTGGCTGAACGTCATCGTCGCGATCGCACTGAGTTACCTGGGAATCGGCGTCTTTCGAAGAGACCGGAACGGCGTCGACCGCCTGAGCCGGGATCTCCGGCTCGGAAATGCCGAAAAGTGATTGAGAGGTGTTTCTGCAATGACATCGAAACTGTTCATCCACGGGGGACGAATCTGGACGGGCGACGCGGCTTCCCCGTGGGCTGAGGCCGCCCTGGTGGAGGATGGAACCTTCACGGCCGTCGGAAAGCGGCGCTACGTCGAATCGAAGATGGAACCGAGAACGACGCAATCGCTCGATGCCGGCGGGTCGCTGGTCATTCCCGGCATAACAGACGCACACATGCATCTCACTGCCTACTGTAAACAGGGCCTCTACCTCGACCTCTCCGGGGCGCGGTCCATCGGGGAGATGCTGGACCGCATCGCGGCCAGGGTCGAAGAGAGCGGCAACCGCCACTGCATCCGGGCCGTCAACTACAACGAGACCATGTGGACCGAACCCGTCGCCCCCACGATGGAGATGCTGGACCGTGTCGCGCAGGGTAAGGCACTGCTGGTCTCGCGGTATTGCGGACACGTGCACGTCGCGAACCGCATCGCCATCAGGGAAGGCGGCCTGTGGGAAAGCGGCGATCCGAATGTCGTGCGTGGAGCGAACGGTGAACCCTCCGGTATCCTGAACGAGAGCGCGGCCGCGCCGATTCTCGACATGATCACGCGGGAATGCGAATCGAGCGGGAGGCTCCTCGCGCTCGCCGAAGAAGGATGCCGCAAGCTCGCCTCCATGGGAATAACGGCCGTCCATGCCTGCGACGTGCCTTCCTACGGGCTCCCCGAGGAGATCTCCGTCTTCCAGAGCCTGTACGAGGCGGGAAAACTCCCCTTACGGGTGATCGCATACCACGACCGGCTGCCAAACCTTTCTTTCCGCAGTGGTCTCGGAAATGCGTTCGTCTCGTACGGCGGATTCAAGCTCCTCGTCGATGGCAACCTCGGCGGCCGCACCGCAGCGATGCGAAAGGACTTTTCGGACAAGCCGGGATCGAAGGGGCAGCTCAACCACACGGACGCCGAACTGATCGACCTCCTGTGCGAGGCGCAGGCAAGGGATATTCAGGTACAGATCCACATGATCGGCGACGCCGCGATCGATCAGGCAATCCGTGCCATGCAGCAACTCCGTGCGGAGACCGGTCGCGCACCAAAATTTCCGACGCGCTTCAATCACGTGATCGTCAGCCCGCCGGATCAGGCATCCGCAATGCGGAAACTCGGCGTCGTCCTCGACGTGCAGCCGATTCAGGCTTTCACCGACCGCAACATGGCCCCGGCACGTCTCGGCGGAGAACGTATGATGTACACCTACTCCTTCCGGCGACTCTACGATGCGGGCTTCCTGATGACCGGATCGAGCGACGGACCCATGGAGGATCCGAACCCATGGCTGGGGATGTGGGCATCCGTCTGCAGGACCGACGTGGACGGAAGCCCCCTGCAGGAGGCGAAACCGGACGAAGTGCTCCGTCTCGACGAGGTCCTGCGGCTCTACACGGCGAATCCATACAGGGCGATCGGTTGGGGTGATGCATACGGCCGCATCGCGGAAGGAGCGAAGGCGGATTTCGTCGTCGTCGAGGGAAACCCCTTCGACAACGACAGACAAAGGTTGCGGAACGTCAGGGTGAGGAACACGTTCGTCGAAGGAACCGAGACATACGCCGCTTCGACGTCGAACAGGTAAGGAGGGTATCGGCATATGGCCAGATTTCCGGAACTTTCCGGCAAACGCGTGATGGTGACCGGCTCCGCGAGCGGCATCGGTTTTTCCACTGCAATGCGATTCGCAAGCGAGGGAGCATTCGTCTTTCTCGTCGACAGAGATGCAGAAACACTTGAACGGGCAGCGAAACAGCACGGGAATTTTCGCGGCAGTTTCGTCGCCGACGTCAGCAGTGAGACGGATGTTGTGGCGTCGTTTGCGAAAATGGACGACATTCTTGGCGGTATCGACGTACTGGTTTCCAATGCGGGAATCAGTGTCCGAAGCGCATGCACGGATATATCCTACGAGCAGTGGAACCGGGTGATGGGCATAAACCTGGGGGGAATGTTCCTCTGCGCCCGCGAGGCGGCACGCCGCATGTCCTCCCAGAAATCGGGCGTGATCCTGATGACGGCCTCCACCAACGGGACGGAAGGCCACCGCTGGTATGCGGACTACAACGCCTCCAAGGCGGGAGTCGTCCTTCTCACGAAGACCCTTGCGCTGGAACTGGCCCCCCACGTTCGGGTCAATTGCGTCTGCCCCGGATATGTCCTCACGCCGATGCAGAAGGCCGAGTACACTCCGGAAATGCTGGAGCGGGTGAACGAGGGCATTCCCATGAAACGCCACGCCGATCCGGAGGAAGTGGCAGCCCTCTATGCTTTTCTGGCTTCCGACGATGCACGCTATTTCACCGGTGCCGATCTGCGCCTGGACGGAGGCGAGACTGCCGGGTTGTACCCGTGAAAGGCATAGACCGATAAAGGCTTAAAAACTCTGCCCCCAAAAACTCCGGAGTCTCTCCCGCCCCTTGAGGAGAGACTCCTTTTTCATCGAGAGCTGGAAGTTTTGACAGGCAGGGATCTTTTCCTTATCATAAAAGGCTATTGGATTTTCACAAGAGAAACTGCTTGTCTCCACATCCGAAAGGGGGCGGAAACGCCATGGAAAATCGCATGCACGCGTCCGCTGCCGATCATGCGTATCAAGTGCTGCGGCGGAAAATCATTCTAAAAGAACTTCAACCGGGACAACGTCTCTCCGAGACAAAGCTGGCGGAACAGATCGAGTTGAGTCGTACTCCTATCCGGGAAGCTTTGCGACGTCTCAGAACGGACGGACTGGTCATCATGGTGCCCAACAGCGGAGCATGGGTAGCGTCCCCCTCCCTTCAGGAGATGGAACACGTGTTCGATGTTCGAGAAGGGCTGGAATGCATGGCGGCGGAGCGTGCCGCCCGCTTCGCCACACTCTCGCAGATCTGTCTTCTCGAGGAGAAAATCGAGGAAGAAGCGGAGGTCTTTCGCGCCAGGAATTTCGAACAGTACTTGGGAGTGAATACCGCGTTCCACCGCACACTCGCCGAAGCTGGAGGCAATCCGGTGCTGGTGGAATACGTGGAGAAGCTCCTGGCCCGAACGTTCGTCTTCATGGTCTTCTACGAGGATTTTTTCGAACGCAGGCAAAATCCCAGCCTGGAAGGACACCGACGCCTCGTGGATGCCCTGCGCGACAAAGACCCGGAGACATGCGTGGCCGTCATGCACGCCCACATCCGGACATCTGTAGAGGACCTCCGACGTACCTACAGCCATATGACCTGACCCCTTATCAAAAAAACGACTCGCGTCACTTCCTCAGAAAAACCCGTTGCATCCGGGGCCGGAGAGTCCGCTCCGGCCTCCGGAAAGCGGAAAGACCCGGATCTGGGAGGCGATGCGCTCCTTGAGGGCCGCAACGTGGGAGATGACGCCGATGAGTTTGCCGTCCTGCCGCAATTCCGCGAGGGTCTGGAGGGCCGTGTCCAGGGCGTCCTCGTCCAGCGTGCCGAACCCCTCGTCGAGAAAGAGGGAGTCGATCCGGACGTTTCGGCTCGCCATGCGAGACAGGCCGAGAGCCAGGGCGAGGCTGACGAGAAAGCTCTCTCCTCCGGAAAGATTTCTCGTGGACCGCCGCTCCCCCACCTGGTAGGCGTCGATGACATCCAGCTCCAGAGGTTGCCCGTCGTTGCGGACCAGGAGATAGCGGTCGGTCATCTTCCGGAGCTGCCGGTTCGCGTGAGAAATGAGGATGTCGAAGGTGAGGCACTGGACGAAGTTCCGGTACTTCTTCCCGTCCGCGGACCCGATGAGGTCGTGCAGGGCCTCGATGCGGAAGCACTCTTTCTCCTGCGCCTCCAGTGCCGCACGGCGGTCCCGGGCCATTTCCCTCGCGGTCTCGTTCTCCCTGAGCTTCTGCGCGATGCCGCCCAGTTCCTCCCGGAGGATTTTCACGTCCCGCTCCAGCTCCTCCAGCTCACGAAGGAGATCCTCCCGGGAGCGGTCGGTCGCCTCCCGGCGCTCCTCCTCCTCCAGCCGCTCCGCCTTCTCCCGCCTCCTCGCGTTCAGCGCGACCCGCTCCTCCTCCAGCGCACGGGCCCGCCCCTGCAGTTCCTTCCGCTCCTCCTCGGGCAGAAGCGCCGCCAGGTAGGCGTCCTCGGCGGCAAAACCGGCTCCGTCGAGACGGCGGACAAAGGCGGTCTCCCGGACCTGCAGCACTTTCTCCCGCTCCGCTATGGCGTTTTCCGTCTCGGCGATTTTGGTTCGCGTTCCGCCAAGCGCGTGCACCGCTTCGTCCGACTTGGCACGCACCGTGTCGAATTCCGCCGCCAGGGCCTTCAACGCCTCTTCGAGGCGGCGTTCCTCCGCGTCGGGATCTCCGTCGCCGAAGCGCTCCCGCCGTTCCTCCTCCAGGGCCTTCCGTTCCCGCAGAAGTTCGTCGCGATGCCGCCGCCGCTTCTCCACCTCCTCCACGGCCTGGCGAATCTGCTCCTTCCGCTGGTCGATCCGGAGTTCGAGGGAGGCGATCTCCTTCTCCAGTGCACCCTTTTCCTCCTGCCGGGCATTCCAGTGCACCCGACGCTCCTCCAGGTCCCGGAGCACCGCCTCCCACTCCTCCGGATCGGACGCGAGATCGCCGATGCCGTAGGGCGCCAGGTCGCGAAGCACCCGCTGCCGCGCCTCGTCGAGCTGCACGGCGGCCTCCCGCGCCTCGGCCTCCGCCCGGACCGCCGCCTGCTCCGCCGATTCCTCGCGGTGTGCGGCGTCCCCGCCGAAGCGCTCCTCCAGGACAAGATTTTCCCGGGCCTTCTCCAGGCTCTCCCGCAGGGTGGCACACTGCTCGTCCGCCTCCTCGGCGGCCTGCACAACCCGGAAGGTCTCCTCAAACCGCTCCCGGATCTCCCGGGCCAGGCGCTCCAGCAGTGCCTCCGCTCCAGGTCCCTCCGGGCATTTTTCTTCCGGGGAGAGCGCAGTCCATTCCTCCCGAAGCCGGACCTCCTGCCGGGCGATTTCCTCGTCGCGTTCCCGCCACCGTGTTTCCACCTGCTCCAGATCCTTCGACGCCTCCGCACGGGCGACCCGGAGATCCGCGAGAGTCCTCCCCGCGGCCTGAAGCTCGTTCCTGAGAGAGAGCAGCGCCGCGGCGGCCTCATCCGGAACGGGAACGACCCCCGCAGCGAAGGGGTGTTCCGTGGCACCGCAGAGGGGACAGGGTTCACCCTTTCGCAGGCGATGCCGCTCCGTCTCGAAATCCCCGATCCGCCTCAGCGAGGCGAGTTGTTCCTCCAGCCGGACCGACTCCGCTTCGAGCGTCGTCTGCCGCACCGACGCCACCGCAATTTCCCCGTCGAGACCCCCGCAACGAGCTCGCGCCGCGTCCTCCAGAAGACGCAGCTCCATCGTCCGCCGACGTGCCTCTTCCAGGGCATGCAGCGTTCCGACGACATCTTCGAGGAGGCGTCTTCGCTCTTTTTCCTCGTCGAGATCCTTTCTCCAGTCCGACATCCTGCGACCAGCGAGAAGGCTCTCCAGCACACGCCGCGCTTCATCGAAAGCGCCCCGGGCGGTCTCGTGCTCCGCCCTTCGCGCCGCCAGGGTCTCGTCCCGCTTTCGCCGGGCGGTTCGGGCCTCTTCCAGCTCCCGGGCAGCGGCCCGGAGTTTTTCCGTCCCCTCGCGGCCCTTTCCGTCCAGAGTGCGGAGCGCGTCGAACCGATCCCGGAGCACGGGAAATTCCTCCACGAGCTTCTCGTCCGCCGCACTTCGGGCAAGGTGAGCGCGAACCGCCTCAAGGGCGCCCTGCCGTTCTCCGAGAAGACGCCGTTCCATCCCGTCCCTGTCGCGAAGAGCGTCGAGGGCGGTTTCTCCCTCCGCCAGGGCCTCTTCAGCGGCACCGACGGGGCCCTCCTTGTCCCGGATCCGCAGGTCCAGGGCCTGAACGGCCCGAAGAAGCGGCACCGCCTCGGCCAGGGCCTTTCTGCCCGCGTCCAGCGTCTTGCCGCTACGTCGCTGTGCCTCGGCGGCGAGACGAGATTCCTCCTCCAGTGCTGGAAGTGTCTTCAGCGACGCTGCATGAACGTCCCGGTCCCGCCGTTGCTCCTCCCGAAGAGACATGAGGGCGGTGTGCTCCGGGGCGAGCTCCAGGGCATCCTCGGCGCGATGGAGTCGTTCCGCCTCGGGGCGAAACTGCTCCCACCGGTCCAGCAGCGCTTTCTCCGCTTCGTCGATCATCCGCAACTCCGCCTCGAGGCGTGCCACTCCGTCCAGCCAGACGACGGCAGCCCTGTCCGCCTCGATCCGCCCGCTCATGTCTTTTTCCCGGAGGGAACGTTCCTCCAGCTCCACCCGAAGACGCGCCTCCTCTTCCTCGGGCAACAGGCGCATTCCCACCAGCTCGGCCCGGAAAAAATCCCGTTTTGCCCGCTCCTCGGCGCGGCGCTCGTGGACGCGCACGGAAATCCGGGAGTAGATCTCCGTCCCCGTGATCTGTTCGAGCACGGGGGCCCGCTCGTCCGAAGGGGCCTGCAGAAAAGCCGCGAAGCCCCCCTGGGCGAGGAGCATGGACCGGGTGAAGCGGTCGAAATCCATGCCCGTCACCGCTTCGATACGCGCCGCCACGCCCGTGATCGAACTCTCGAGCACCTCTCCGGACACCGCGTCGGCGATCTCGTGTTTCGGAGCCTGCAACTCCCCATCGGACCGCCTGCGGGATCGGTGCTGGCTCCAGACACAGCGGAATCGGCGGGCCTCCGCGCCACCAGATCCGGCTCCTTTTCCCGCCGAAGCCTCGAAGGTTGCCTCGGCAAAACATTCTCCGGTCTGTCGGGACATGATCTCGTTTCCGCTCCTGGTGATCTTGCCCAGGCGCGGAGTCCGCCCGTAGAGGGCAAGGCAGAGCGCGTCCAGAACGGTGCTCTTGCCGGCGCCGGTCGGGCCGGTGATGGCGAAGAGACCATCGGCGGTGAAGGCGGGGTGGGTGAAGTCGATCTCCCATTCCCCCACGAGGGAGTTCAGATTCTTGAAACGCACCTGGAGTATCCGCATCGTCCGCCTCCTCCCCGTCCGCTATTCCGCCCGGGAGTCCTCTCCGTCGAGGGATGCCCGAGTCTCCCGGTAGGTCCGCAGCAGTTCCGGCCGCTGTTCGTCGGGAACCCTCCGGCTCTCCAGACAGCGCCCGAACACGTCCTCCTCATCCAGGTCGTCGAGCGTCTCCTCGGAGAGTCCCTCCAGGGCGCGTTCCAGCATCCTCCCGTCCTTCATCCGGAGAATCTCCAGCCCCGTTCCGGCCGTGATCTCCTCAAGCTGCTCCCGGAGGTCTCCCACCGCACCATCGCCCTCGAGGACGACCTCCAGCCAGATCGACTCCTTCTCCGCGACGAGCCTTTCGACCCCGGACAGAATCTCCTCACGGCCGCCCCGAAGACGTTCAAGACGCCGGAAGCACGGCACGGGCAGAAGCGTCACCGTCGCCGCCGCACCGGAGAATTCTACGAGACAGACGCTCTTTTCCCGCCCCGCCTCGCCGAAGCCCATCGGCAGCGGGGAGCCACTGTAGCGGAACCTCTCCGAACCGTCCACCCGCTGGGGGACATGAAGGTGCCCCAGCGCCGCATAGGACGTGGACTCCGGAAAGATCGACGACGTCACCGCCGAAAGAGAGCCCACGTAGAGGTCGCGCACGCCGTCCCCCTCCACGGTCTCTCCTCCGGCGGCGAAGAGATGTCCCATGACCACCAGGGGAAGCTCCTCGCCCGTTTCCGCCCGGGCCTCCTCCCGTCTCCGCTCCGCCAGGGAACACACCCGGGCGTAGTGGTCACGGATGCCTTGGGCGAGCTTGCGCTCTTTCTCGTCGGGGCTCTCCCCCGCCTCGACGGTGCGGATGTCCCGGTCCCTCAGAAAGGGGACGGCACAGATCAGCAGCTCCGGAGCTCCCGTCTCGTCCCGCAGGAGGAGCACCTCCTCCGCAGGATCTCCCGAAATCGCGCCCACCACGTGGACGCGAAGCGCCCGCAGCAGTTCCTTCGGGGCGTCGAGAAACGAAGGCGAGTCGTGATTTCCTCCGATGAGCACCATGTGGCGGCAGCACGATCCGGCCACGCGACACAGAAACGTGTAGTAGAGCGCCTGGGCGCGGTTGCTCGGCGCGGTGGAGTCGAACACATCCCCCGCCACGAGGAGCACCTCCGCACGTTCCCGGCAGATCGTCACCTCAAGCCAGGAGAGAAAGGCCTCGAATTCCTCGTAGCGTTTCCGTCCGTAGAGCCCCCGCCCGAGATGCCAGTCCGACGTGTGGAGGATCCGCAGCGGAGTCCTCACCGCACACCTCCGGCGGACCTACGGCTCCCGCCTTCCGCGGGAAGAATTCCGGCGCAAGAGGCAACATTCCGCCCAGAACAGGGACACCCTTCCGCACACCGAGTTCCAGCCCCTGGCCCCGAAAGAACAGAAGAGAGCAACCGCCATCCCCGAGATCGCCGTTCCCCACGGACGGGGGATGGCGCGTTTCCTCTGGCTTTGCCTGCGCGCGTGCGTTTCCGGTCGCCTCGCTCCATGAACATTTCCTCCTCGTCGGTGGCTGCAAAGAACCATAGCACGCCCCCTTCCGGGGGGCAATCCGGCCCCGACAAACCGGAGGCCCCCACCGGGCCGGCCCGCCCGCAGCGCTTCACCGGCGTCAGAAGGCCTTCCGGAGCAACGCGGCTGCACCCTTCTCAAGCAAGGAGTTTCCGTCCGGACCCAGGGTGATGCGCCAGCAGCTCTCCGTGACCGCCTCGAGAAAACGCCGGTCGTGGCTCACGAGCAGCATTGTGCAGGGACAGGAGGCAAGAGCGTTTTCGAGCAGTTCCACCGCGGGGAGATCGAGATGATTCGTCGGCTCGTCCAGAACGACCAGGGAGGGCACCCGAATCACCCCCAGGGCGAGCTGCAGCTTTCTGGCCTCCCCCGGGCTCGGAACGGGCACGTCGGCGCCTTCCCCGAGAGCCGCCGGAGCGAGCAGGCTTTCCGGCCGGGAACCGAGACAGCTCACCACGGTCATCACCAACCCCCGCTCCGCCGAAGAAAGGAGCGCGACCTCCGAGGCGAGACGCCCGAGCTGCTCCCCCGAGAGTTCCTGAGGGAGAAAGAGCACCTGCTCCGGAGGAAGCTGCACCCGCCGGAGCAGGTGGCGCACCAACGTACTCTTGCCCGACCCGTTCGGACCGACCAGGGCGACCCTGTCCCTGGAGCCGAGTTCCAGCCTCGGCAGGTGCAGTGTCCGCCCTCCGCCGAGATTGAGGCGATCCTCGGGAAGATCGAGTATGCGGTTGCGGGGCGAGATCGCTCCGGAGAGCCAGAACCGCAGCTCCCGCTCCTTGGGTGGCCGGACTTCCCGCACCTCCTCCCGAAGATGGCGCAGACGCCCGTCGAGCTGGCTTTTCAACCGCCCCGCCTGGCCGTCCATGCCGGAAACCCTGGCAAGATCGATGCGCGCCCGTCCGTCCGAATCGTGCCGGTCCAGGTCCCGTTTGGAACGCCTGCGGTCGCTCCGGCTCGCCTCCTCCAGGCGCCGCCGCTGCTCCGCCTCCAGACGCTTGCACGCCCTGCGGCGCTCCAGATAGACCGCCCGGGCGGTCTCTTCGTCCCGGGCTTTCTGCGCCGAGGCCTCCGTGTAGTTTCCCGGATAGAGAACCGGCCCGGAGGCGCCGAGAAAGAGACAGCGCCGGCAAAGCCCGTCGAGCAGCTCCCGGTCGTGGCTCACGAGAAGTCCCACGCCGTCGTAGGTGGCGAGGGCCGCGCCGAGCAGACGCCGCGCAGCGCCATCCAGATGATTCGTCGGCTCGTCCAGAAGGAGACTCTCCGGTTTCTCCCAGAGCGCCAGGGCAACCTGGACGCGCTTGCGCTCGCCGAAGCTCAGGGAGTGCCATCGCTCGCCCCAGGCATCCTCGATGCCGAGCATTCCCCGAAGACGAAAGACCTCGGGATCGCCGGACCCGAGGAACGCGGCAAACCGCTGCGGCATCTCCTCCGTTCGCTGCTCGCAGAGCAGAATCCGCCCCCTTCGGAGCACCTGTCCCTCGCACGGCGACAGTTCTCCTGCGGCCAGCCGCAGAAGCGTGGTCTTGCCCGACCCGTTGGCACCGAGAATTCCCGTCCATCCCCCGTGGAAATCGATGGACAGTTCGCGGAAGAGAAACGCTTCCGCCGTATCGAAACGAAAGGACACATTGCGCAGGAGAAGCGCCATGAACTCTCTCCATTCCCCCCGCCCGGCGGGGACACTGCCTCCTCCCGACACCGCAGGGAAATCCGCTCGTAGGAACGGAGTCCCTGGACGCGCACATTCCGCCATGCCGCGGCGAACCGGAGGCAAAGGCCTTCCCGGGACGGAGTGCGAAAAGCGGAGAGCACACTGGAACCGGGTAAGAAAATGGACAGCGCACGAGCGAACGAAACCCGGGAAGGCGAAACGGAGATGTGGCGGCGGAGCCGCCTTGAAAAACGAGGAGGAGGGAACACGAAAAAACGGCCCGGAGGGGCCGGAAAAACATGCGTAGCTGCCGGTGCGTGTCCCGCTCGTCAGAAGAGGCGCATTCGTCGAGTCTCCCGAAGGTGGAATGGATGAACCGCCCTGGATCATACCCGTTTCCGGTGAAACGGGTCAAGAGGAAACCGCACGGAACTTTGACGGGACAAGGATAATGTCGTCCCCAAAACAGGGCAAGGGAAATGTCATCTGTCATTCTCTACAAATGATAAGGAGCAATGTTTTCTTGAACCTGAAGAAAGCGAAAAAAACGGCGGCTCTGGACAGGGCTATGAAAAGAAAGATGACGACGGCGGAAGAGACGGAGTCCCCCTTGCGGACAATGACAGAGAGGGAGTCCGCAGAGGTTTTCCTGAGGGCGGAGGATTCTGTGAGCCTGCAAACCGGGGCTTGAGTTGTGTGCGTCAAGTTGTGGAAAAAAGTTTTCATGGTGTTCGGCGGCCGTCTGTCGCGATTAGCCGCACTTTTCCAGGAGTGCCTTTTTGTGTCCGATCAACAGGTCCATGTGGAGGTAGCGGCTGGATTCCAGCCGCGGGGCGGGGGCGTGAAATCCGGAGGCGGAGCCTCTCTTTCCCGCTTATGTCACCTTCGCCGGCAAGGTAGTTTCGCGGACATTGTGTACACCGTCCGCAGAGAAAAGCTTTCGCCTACGGACGGTGTACAAGTCCCTCCCGTGTTCGGTACGAAGGACGCAGCTTCGTTCTCTCACGGACGAAGCGGTTTCCCGGCGCACCCCAAAACGCGCACTCCGCAGAAAACTGCTCCGTAGGTAGCGCAATCCCTCGAGAGTGGGCGCTCAGGAATTTTCCGCACTTCCCGCATCGGACAGACGGGGTGGGTTCGTTCTCCAATAGGCGCTTCCGTCGGCCTTCCGGTCCAGAAAACCGTAGTCGATGAGATAGCGCCGAATGGTGACGTAGTCGTCAAAGGCCCCGGCGAGAAGTTCGTTGACATCCCTTTCCGAGTACCGGCGTCCCCGGACGAAGAGTTCCACCATCCGATTGAGCACCACCAGCTTTGCCTTCTGTTTCTTCGGAAACGACGCGAGAACCAGAGGATCCTGGGAACTGAAATGCTTCTTCAGAATTTTCCGGGCCTCCTCGTCGGTGACCTTCACCCGGTCGTCCGCGACGGGCAGCGCCGCGTTGAAGGTCAGGTAGCCCTGATTCGCTTCCTTCCGGTCGAGGAGTTCCATGATGGCGAGAAAAAGCTTTGCCTCCCGGCGCCGTTTCCGGAGCTGAAAACGGTGATTCCGCACCGTCGAGGGGGACTTGCCCCCGAGAAGCGCCGCCGTTTCTCTGTCGCTGGCGCCCGCGTGGGTGTGGCGGAGCACCGCCTCCTGCAGCTCCGAGATGCCCGTATGCTCCTTTCCGAGACGCAGCAGCGCGTCGAAGGGATCGCCGTGCACCTCCGCCACGTGGCGGCGGACCGCTCCGGAGGCCGTGAAGAGCGTCGTTCCGAAGGGATAGACCACTCCTTCCTCGAATCTCTTGCCGCAGAACAGGCAGACATAGGCCTCGGGAGCGGTTTCCCGGATATGGCCGCACACGAGGTCCTCAAGGGATGCGCGCTCGAGCTGGGAAATAAGTGAGTTTATCATAATGCGGACAGTATCTCGCATCATCTCTTTTTTGTCAAACATATACTAGAAACATCTACTTATCCTCACCTCGACACGTCTCGACACAAAAACGCCGGGGCGGCGGCGGAACACTCCGCCATCGCCCCGACAGAATCCGTCGCAACAGAGGGAAAAAGAGCTACCGAAACCGTCCCTCCAGGGTGAGGTACTGATCGAAGAGAAGGCGGCTCACCCGAGAGCCGAAGCGGAAGGACTCGTGATCCTGGTAGTACAGGGAGTCCTTGAAATCTTTGGTGAAGATGGCCACCACGTAGTTCCCGTAGGGGGTGGAGACAATGCCTCCGTCGTTTCTGCAGGCATCCATGCTGCCGCTCTTGGAGGAGACGAAGAAGAGTTCCTCGTCCCCGGTGTTCTCCGCGTCGAGAAAGTACTGGGGCAGCCCCTTGGTGAGCAGGGTGTTGTACTTCTGGTCCTTGAACATGCCGCGCATGTCCTCGCAGGCCTCGGCGCTCCAGAGTTCGTTCCGGGAGATCTTCCCGAAGAACTCGCCGTACTCCCGGGGCGTGGTGGTTCCCAGTTTGTCGAACCGGGCGAAATCGATGCGGTTGTGCAGCACCGTGTTCGGAAAGCCGAGGGCCCTGCAGGTGGCGTTGATGGCGTCGATCCCCAGGAAGTCGATGAGCAGATTGGTGGCGATGTTGTCGCTCACCACGATCATGAGGGTCGCGAAGTCCTTCACCCTGAGGGTCACGCCGCTCTCCAGACACCGCAGGATGCCGCTCCCCACGACGAAGTGCTCCTCGCCGCAGGAAAGAAGCTGGTCGGGGGCGACGCTCCCCTCGGCGATGCGCCGGTACAGCTCGGCGAGAATGAAGACCTTGATGCAGCTCGCGGATTCAAAGGGTTCGTCCGCGTTCAGGGCGATCACGTTGCCCCGGAGATCGTCCGCGTAGAGTCCGAGCAGGCCGCTGAAATTGTGAATCTCCGCACGGATGCGTTCCTCGAATGTCACTGTGCGCATGACGGGTTCTCCTCTCCCTGCAGTGGAACGGGGTCGCCTGCTCCGCTCTTTGACAGAAATTCCTCGGCGAAATGGCACGCCGCCCAGTGTCCTTCTCCGACGCACCGAAGTTCCGGCTCCTCCCGGGTGCACTGTGGACGCACATGAGAGCAGCGGGGAGAGAAGCGGCACCCCGGCGGCAGTTTCACCGGCGAGGGGGTCTCCCCTTTCAGCAGCGCCCGCTCCCGGGGTTTTTCCTCCATGGTGGGCAGGGCGTCCACGAGCGCCCGCGAATAGGGATGCACGCAGCTTCCGGCGACGATACGATGGCTGCCGATCTCCATGATCTTTCCCAGATACATGATGGCCACCCGGTCGGAGATGAGCCACGCCAGCGAGAGATCGTGGGTGATGAAGAGGTAGGAGGTGTTCTTCGTCTCCCGCATCTTCACCATGAGGTTCAGGATGTCCGCCCGCACGGAGGCGTCCAGCATGGAGACGGGCTCGTCCGCGACGATGAAGTCCGGCGAAAGGATGAACGCCGCGGCGATGGCGACCCGCTGACGCTGGCCGCCGCTCAGTTCGTTGGGGTATTTGTACAGGTAGGTCTCTGCCGGCTTGAGCCCGGCGAACTCCAGGGCCTCCACCGTCCGGGCGAGCAGCTCCTCCTGGTCGTGATGGTCGCCGTCGATGCGAAGCGGCTCGGACACGATGTCCACGATCATGTCCTTGGGATTCAGGGACTGGTAGGGATCCTGGAAGATCATCTGGGCCTTTTTGCGGAACATCCTGTTCCATTCCCTGTCTCGGTTCGACACGGACGCGCCGTCGAAGAGCGCCTCGCCGCCGCTTTTGGCGACGAGATTCAGGATGGCCCGCCCCGTGGTGGTCTTGCCGCTGCCGCTCTCTCCCACGAGGGAAAGGATCTCCCCGCGGCGAAGGGAGAAGGTCACTCCGTCCACGGCTTTGACGGTGGCCTTGTTCCTGCCGAGGAGGGTATCCAGAAAACTCCTCCGGATCTCGAAATGGACCTTCAGGTCCCGCACGTCCACAATGTGTTCCGTCATGCCTTCTCTCACCTGTTTCATGATCGTTCCTCCGCGAAATGACAGGCCGCCTCGTGCCCGGGTTCCACGCATCGCATGGCGGGCTCCCGGGAAAAGCAGATCTCCCTGGCGGCATCGCACCGGGGAGAGAAACGGCACCCCGGCGGAGGAGTGACGAGATTGGGCGGAAAGCCCGGAATGGACTGCACCATCTCCCGCTCTCCCCGGATGTCGGGGAACGCCTTCAGGAGTCGCTGCGTGTAGGGATGGCAGGGGTTTCGCAGCACCTTTCCCACCGGGCCGATCTCCGCGACCTTGCCACCGTACATGACCGCCACCTGGTCGCAATTGGCTCCCACGATGGAGAGATCGTGCGTGATGAGGATCATGGCCATGCCGAACTCGCGGCGGAGCTTTCCGAGAAGGGCCAGGATCTGGGCCTGGACCATCACGTCCAGCGCCGTGGTCGGTTCGTCGCCCACAATGAGCTTCGGCCCGCAGGCGAGGGCCATGGCGATCATGGCCCGCTGGCGCATGCCGCCGCTGAACTCGTGGGGATAACAGTCCACGAGGCTGGAGGAAATCTCCACCAGGTCGAAGAGGGCGAGCACCCGCCGCCGGGCCTCTTCCTCGGTAAGCTCCTCGTGGAGGAGCAAAGCCTCCGCAATCTGGCGGCTCACTTTCATCACCGGATTGAGGGCGTTCATGGCTCCCTGGAAGACGATGGACACGTCCCGCCACCGGTGCTTCCGCAACTCCTCCTCGCTCTTCGCGGCGAAGTCCTCCCCGTTCAGAAGGATCTCGCCTCCGGCGATCCGCCCTTCCTTGGGCAGCAGTTGCAGCACCGACAGCGCAGTGGTGGTCTTGCCGCACCCCGACTCTCCCACCAGGCCGATGGCCTCGCCCTTTTCGAGGGAAAAGCTCACGTCGTCCACCGCGCGGACGACGCCCTCCCGGGTGTCGAAATAGGTCTTGAGGTTGCGTACTTCCAGCAGTTTCATGGTCATCTCCTCCGCAACGCCGGATTGAGGATCTCGTCGAAGGAGTGCCCGAGGAAGGCGAATCCCAGGACCAGCAGAATGATGCACACTCCGGGCGGAACGAAGAACCAGTAGGCGCCGACGCTGACCGCCCCCGCCTCGAAGGCGTAGTGGAGCATCATGCCCCAGCTCGGCCGCAGCACATCCCCCATGCCGAGAAAGCTCAGGGTCGTCTCGGAGAGAATGGCCACCGCGGAGACGAGCACCGTGTTGGAGAAGATCAGGGGAAAGACGTTCGGAAGAATCTTCTTTCGCATGATGTACACGTGCCCCGCCCCGATGGAGCGGGCCCGCTCCACGAACTGCCGCTCCTTCACGGAGAGGGTCTGGGCACGGGCGAGGCGGGCCGTTCCCGCCCAGCTCGTGACGCCGATGACGACGACGATGTTCCACAGGCTCGACCCCAGAAGGGCCGCCAGCACGAGCATGAGGGGCAGCCAGGGAAGCACCAGAAAGGCGTCGGTGACACGCATGAGAAAGGCGTCGATCCTTCCGCCGAAGTAGCCCGAGCTGATGCCGACGACCGTGCCGATCACCATGGAGATGAGCGTGGCGAGCACCCCCACGATGAGAGAGGTCTTTGCCCCGTGGATCAGCTCTCCCAGCACGTCCCGTCCCAGATCGTCCGTACCCAGGAGAAACGCCTTCGACGGGGGCTCCAGCATTTCCCCGGCGCCGTATTCCTGGTGGTCGTAGTCGTACAGCAGCGGACCGACAAAGGCCAGAAGGACGAAGAAGACCAGGATGGCCAGACCAACGAGGCTCATCTTGCTGCGGAACAGGGCCTCGACGAATTGCTTCCGTTTTCTGTGCAGAGCGAGTTTTTTCGCGTTTTCCATGGATATCCCGCCTCAGTACCGGATCCGGGGATCCAGATAGCCGTACATGATGTCCGCGGCGAAATTCGCCAGAATGACGCAGAAGCTTACAATGAGAAAAATGCCCTGGAGCAGGGGGTAATCCCTCGCCTTGAGCGCCTCGTACATGAGACGCCCGATGCCGGGCCAGGAAAAGACCGTTTCCACCTGGAGCGCCCCGGCGATCATGAAGCCCAGGTTGATGGCGATGATGGTGATGATGGGGAGCCTCGCGTTGGGCACGGCGTGCCGGTTGATCACGTCCCGCCGGCTGAGCCCCTTCGCCCGGGCGGTGGTGATGTAGTCCTCGCTGAGCACGTCCAGAAGGGAACTCCGCATGATCATGGAGTATCCTCCCACGATGACCACCGCCAGGGTGACCGCCGGCAGGAAGAGGTGCTTCGCCAGATCCACGGCTTTGTCGGCGAACCCCGCGAAGGTGACCCCCGAGGTGTACATGCCCACCGTGGGAAACAGCCCGAGGTGGACACAGAAGAAGGCGATGAAGACGATGCCGAGCCAGAAGGTCGGCATGGCGTAGGTCACGAGGGAAAAGCCAAGAATGGCCGCATCCACGGGCTCGCCGCGACGCACCGCGGCGATCTTGCCCAGGAGGATGCCCAGAAAGATGGCCACGATCTCCGCGGCGAAGGCGAGCACCAGTGTGGCGAAGAGCCGGGAGCCGATGACGTCGATCACGGGCTGCCGATAGAAGAAGGACATGCCGAAGTTCCCCTTCACCAGTTCCCGCAGGTACACGGCGAACTGCACGAGCTGGGGTTTGTCGAATCCGTAGAGGCTCTTCACCTGGGCCAGCATGGAGGGATTGGCGTTGGGATTCCGCATGATCATGGAGACGGGGTCGCCCGGCATGATGCGGAAAAGGAAATAATTGATGATCAGGACGATGAACAGCGTGATGGCGCTGTGAAAAATCTTTCGGAGCAGGTATTCGGAATTCATGCGCGTTCCTCCCGACGGTAAGCGCCTTCATCCGGGGCGAGCCCGGCCAGGGGACGGCACCGCTCCACTCTCCGGAGCCGCTGCAATCCCCGCAGGCGCAGGGAGGGCGGCGCGACGAGCGCGCCGCCCTTTTTTCACTGTTGTTCGCCCGCCTCCGCCTACTTCTTCGGTTCGAGCTTCACGAGGCTCGTGGCATTCTGGGCGAAGTAGAAGAGGGGGCCATTCTCCGCGGGAACCCGGACGAAGTTGGTGTACTTGTCCGTGCGGTACGCCTCGTAGACCTTGTTGTAGTACATGATCACGTAGGGGGCATCCTCGTAGAGAATGGCCTGCATCTGGCCCACGATCCGCTTCCGTTCCGCCAGATCCACCGCGGTGGCCTGTTTTTCGTAGAGTGCGTCGTACTCGGGGTTGCTGTAGAAGCAGTCGCTCATGTTGCCGATCTCGCTGGTGAGCATGACGCTGAGGATGTAGCTGGGGTCGAGATTGGAGGTCCAGCCCCAGATGAAGAGATCGAAGTCGGCGCTGCCGCCGCCCATGAGATCGATGAGCACACCCTCGTCCATGATCTCGATGTTCACCTCGATGCCCACGTCGGCGAACATCTTCTTCATGAGCTGGCTGGATTTGACGTAGTGGTCGTAGTTGGAGAGGATGGCGAAACGGAAACTCAGACGGGTGCCGTCCTTGTCCTGCCGGATGCCGTCCTTGCCGACGGCATAGCCCGCCTCGTCGAGGAGCGCCTTGGCCTTTTCGGGGGAGAAGGCCCGGAGGGCCGACTCGGGAACCTCGTAGTGCCAGTCCGGCTGGGAGGGGGGAATGAGCGTCGTGCCGGGGCTCGCGGAGCCCATCTTGGAGAAGTTCACCAGTTTTTTCTTGTCCAGGGCGTAGTCCATGGCCTGGCGGATCCGCTTGTCCAGGAGCAGCTTGTTGCCCTTCGACTTCTCGGACTGCCAGCAGTTGAAGCCCAGCTCGGTGAAGCTCCGCTCGTCCGAATGGAGAACCTCGATGTTCGGATCGTTCCGAAGGGTCTCCACCTGGTTGGGATTGATGTCCAGGGCGGCGTCGATCTCACCGGTCTTGATGGCCTGCACCATGGCGTCCTTGTTGGCGAAGAGGATGAAGATGAGTTTGTCGATTTTCGGCGCCCCGCCGTAGTAGTTCTTGTTGGCCCTGAGGACGAGGCTGTCCTTTTCCTTCCACTCCTCCACGATGAAGGGACCGCTTCCCACGGGAGCCTTGTTCGGGAACGTGGCGAGCTCCTCCTTGGAGAGCGTCTCCCACACGTGCTTGGGAAGAATGGGCGCGGAGATCTGGAGCATGTTCGCCTTGGGAGCCTCGGTGAGCATCTCCACCGTGTCCGCGTCGACAAGACGGACCTCCTTGATGCCCGCGAGCTGGGACGAATAGCCCAGACCGGCGCTCAGGTAGAGTTCGTAGCTGAACTTCACGTCCTCCGCGGTGAGCGGTTTGCCGTCGGACCAGGTGAGGCCCTTCCGGATCGTGAAAGTCCAGGTCAGGCCGTCCTCGGAAATCTTCCAGCTCTCGGCGGCCTTGCCGACGGCGGAAAGATCGTCCGCGACGCCGATGAGCGGATCGTAGATCAGCTTGAACAGATCTCCCGCGTAGGCCGAATAGGCCGCGAGAGGGCTCAGGCTGTCCGTCTCGTTGGGATAACCGATGCGGTACACCGCCTCCTCCGCGAGGACAGGCAGGGCGCCGCCCAAAAGCAGTGCCACCAGCGTACACAGGACGAGAAACGGGTTGTTCGTCTTCCTCATATCATCACGCTCCTTCGGTCTTCATCCACAACACCCACAACATCCACACCACCACTCCGCCGCGTCAACGCTTGCCGATCTCGTCTCTTGCCGTCGCCTGTCCAGGTTCCACGCATGGCATGCACAATAGACGGACCATCACTCATCACGACAAAACATGCCTTTTCCATGAAACAACGCCGCGGCACGACTATACCATGCCACAAGAGGGGCGGCAAATCGGATCTTCCGCAGAACCTTCCACACAAAAACAGCGCTTGCGTCAAAGAATTCCGTGCATGCGCAACCCCAGCAGGAGAATCGTCGCGGGAGCCAGGTACTTCACCAGGATGGTGATGTAGGTGCGCAGCCCCGGGGAGAGAACGTTCGCTTCGGCGAAAAAGCGGGGAAGCCCCCAGGACCATCCCACGAAGAGGGAGAGGAGGAGCCCCCCGAGAATGAGCAGATTGTTCAGGAGCGTGTCCGCCGCCTCGAAGAAGGGCATGGACCAGGCCGCCACGCAACCGATGGAGAACATGACCGCCCCCACCAGGTACACCGCTTTCCGCCGGGACATGCCGAACTCCTCCATATAGGCCGCCACCACCGCCTCCGCGCCTCCGAGCCAGGAGGAGAGCGCCGCCAGATAGAAGAGCACGTAGAAGAGAACGCCGAAGAGCGTGCCGTAGGGCATCTTGTTGAAGACGTTCGGCATGGTGACGAAGGTCAGCCCGGGTCCGCCCGCGGGCTCAAGGCCGAAGGAGAAGACCGCGGGGAAGATGACCAGACCCGCGAGAAACCCCGCCAGCGTGAGCGCCGCGCCAATGTGGATCCCCTGCCGGACCAGGCTTTTTTCCTCCTGTCGGAGATAGCTTCCGAAGACGATGCCCGCCGCCATGGCGACGCCGATGGCGAAGAAGGCCTGGCCGATGCAGTCGTAAAAGGCCTGGGCGGTGAAATTGGCGAAATCCGGTTTCAGGTAGTAGGCCAGCCCCGCTCCGGCTCCGGGAAGCGTGACGGAGCGGAGGATCAGCAGGAGCAGCAGAACGAAGAGGGCGGGCATGCAGAAGGCATTCGCCCGTTCGAGCCCCTTGTTCAATCCCCTGGTGATGATGAGGACCACGAGGACCACCGTGACGGCCATCCAGGCAATCACCTCCGGCGTGTTGCCGATGAAGGCGCCGAAGTACTCGCCGATCTCGGCGGGGGCCATGTTCCGGAAGGTGCCCGCGCCGGTCTTGAAGATGTACGCCGTGACCCATCCCGCCACGGGCATGGTGTATCCCAGCAAAAGCTGCATGGCGAAGACGTTCATGTACCCGTTCAGCGTCCATCCCTTCCCCTTGCCCAGAATGCGGTAGGCGCCGACGGGGTTTCTCTGGGAGGCGCTTCCCAGGCTCAGTTCCAGAATGAAGAGCGGAATGGCGAGGAGAAAGATCACCGCCACGTAGAAGAGAAGAAAAACGCCGCCGCCGTACTTCCCCACGAGATAGGGAAAGCGCCACAGGCTGCCGATGCCGATGGCGAACCCGATGGCGGAAAGAAAAAATCCGAGTTTCGAGGAAAACCGTTCCCGCTCTGCCATGCTCATCTCTCCTTTACCCTCTCCGGAAAATCGCTCCGTGCCGCCGCACGCCACCTCGGGAATGCGGCCTCTCGCTCTCACTCGCCGTAGACGTCGCGCTCCACCGAGCGGTAGGCGTGCTCCGTGGGAGTGACGCCCTCGCGGCGTGCGCCGTTCAGGTTCTCCCAGGTCTGTTCCGTGCAGAGCTTTCCCACGTTCTCCATGAGCCGCTCCCGGCTCGCCCTCTCCTGGTGGACATATTCCTCGTATCCCGCCATCACTCCCGCGATGTTGTGCACCCACTCCACCTGATAGAGAATGCCCCGCTCCGCGATCCGGGCCGCGAGGGCGTATTCCTCTTCCTGGCTGGACGCCTTGAGGACGTTGTTTGCGGGACCCATGATCATTCGGAACTTCAGCTCCGGAATGTTGTGTTCGTCAAGGATCCCCCCCACCGCAGCGGGGGCGAAGATGTCCGCCTCGACGCCCAGGATGGCCTCGGGCTCCACCACCCGGACGGCCCCCTCGGGAGACGCGGCGACGAGTTTCCGCACCGCCTCCGGGTCCCGGTCGCAGACGACGAGTCTGGCGCCGTCGGCGAGAAAATCCTCCGCCAGGGGAAACCCCACGGCACCGAGTCCCTGCACGGCGACGGTCTTTCCCTTCAGGCTCTCGGAGCCCCAGAGGAAACGGGCCCCCTGCTTCACCGCCATGTGGGCGCCGTGCGCCGTGGGCGTGCCGGTGGGCCCCAGCGGTCCCCTCGGCCCGCCG
Source organism: Synergistaceae bacterium UBA5560 (assembly GCA_002425685.1). Classification (GTDB taxonomy): domain Bacteria; phylum Synergistota; class Synergistia; order Synergistales; family Aminiphilaceae; genus Aminiphilus. The sequence goes on from DIMS01000114.1 coordinate 53,570, forward strand.
GTGATGTGGAGGGAGAAATGTGCCTTCATCACGTCCGCGAGCTCCGGAGGAAAGCGCATGTCCGGCCCGGTGGTGTTCCGCGTCCGGTCGTTGGCATAGGCGAGGAACCCCACCTGATCCAGATTCTCCAGGTCCACGGGCTCCATCTGCACCGTCACCTTGCATCCCCCCATGGGAAGACGGGCGGCGACGTTCTTGAACGTCATTCCCCGTCCGAGGTTCATGCCGTCGACGAAGACGTCGATTTCGTCCTCTCCGGGCTCGTGGCGCCGGATTCCTCCCATGAACAGGCTGGAATGGAGATTGTTCACGCCGCGTTTGTCGCTGTGGATGTGGTTGACGAAGCGGATGTCCATCTCCTCGTGGTAGTAGCAGTCGAGAAGAATGTGCCGTCCCTTGCGCATGAGTTCCATGATCTGCCGGAGGTGTTCCTCCAGGCCGTGCTTTGCGAAGAGTGCCCGGGTCTCCCCGGAATTCCGGTACACCCCCTCGGTGGGACAGAGCGTGAAGAGCGTGAAGGAGCGGTTGTACTCCCGAAAGGGCGTGTCTCTGTCCCATTCCCGGGCGGAAAAGAGCGAAAAGTGGTCCTTCCTCCAGTCATAGGCAATCTTGAGATGGGTCAACCCCTCTCGGCGCAGCACTTCGAAAACGCTTTTCCTCATCAAACTCCCTCCTCGACGTCGTCGGATTCGCTCCTTGCGGAACTCCGGTGCAGCAGAATCATCCTCGCTTCAACCATTCCGGCGGCACCGCCCGGAAAAAGCGGAAAACACCGCCGGTCTCCGCGCCGCACCGCCGAGGGCGGCCGGCGACAAAAAAAGCATGAAGGGAGGACTGCTCCGCCATTCCGCGAAAGAATGTGCTGTCGATGGTATTTTTCACTAAAGTGATTGTCAAGCGGCGATGCATGGCGCTTTTGGTTCATCCAAAGGAAGAAAGGAACACGATCTCTGCGCACCGCCGAAGCGGAGCGAGAACAGCGGGAGCACGACACCGGAACATGCCGCTGCCTGAGAAAAGGCGATCCGCGTGTTGCCGTATCCGAGGGAGCAGGGTTCCCGATGGCGATGCCCATGCCCATGGAAGCCGTGTTGCCGTATCTGAGGGAGGAACAGGTTCCCTATGGCGATACTCGTGCCCATGGAGACCGTGTGGTCGTCTCCATGGGCAGACAGGGACCGGGACAGAGACAAGGGACAACGACGCGGAGCCGAAGAGAACAAGCAAGAGGCAGTGGCGGACAAAACGAAGCGGGGCGTGCTTGCGCACGCCCCGCTTCGGAAATAGTCCGGCAGTCCTCGGTGGAACACGCGGCCCATCCCGTATCGGGTGCGCCGGGCACTCGCCTGCTCTGGAACGGATGCCGAAAAACGGCCCGAAGTGTCTCAGGCGCGACGTTCCGCGTCGCGCCGCGCCTCTCTCGGAAGGACGATTTCCACGAGCAAACCGCCTCCGGAAGCGAGGGAAGCCCGAATCGAGCCTCCGTGCCGTTCCACGGCGCGCTTGGCGATGGCGAGGCCGAGGCCCACGCCCCCGCTCCGCCGGTCCCGGGCGGCGTCGCTCCGGTAGAAGGGTTGGAAGATGCGTTGCAGCTCCTGTTCCTCCACACCCGGGCCGTGGTCCCGGACGGACAGGACGATGCGGGATCCCGTCTCTTTGAGATCGACCTCCACGGCGGTCCCCGGCGCGGTGTGGCGCAGGGCGTTGCGCACCACATTCTCCAGGGCGCTCGCCAGAAGCGCCTCGTCTCCGGAGATGACCAGATCGACGGGCAGTTCTCCCACAAGGACGCGCTTTCCCTCGTTCTCCGCCTCGAAGGAGGCGTCTCCGGCGACGCGTTCCACCAGAAGGGAAAGGTCCACGGGAGCATTCGGTTCGTCGCCGTTCATCTCCTCCGCCCGGAACAGGGCCAGGAGATGGCCGATCATGTCGTTCATGCGCGCCGCCTCCAGCTCGACCCGATCGAGGAACAGGTTTACCTCGGGGGCCGCGCCGTTCCTGGCGAGAGTGAGCGCCACGTCGAGGCGCTGAAGCGGCGAGCGAAGCTCGTGGGAGATATCCCCCAGAAGACGGCGCTGGGAGGTGAGAAGGGCGTCGATGTGTTCCGCCATGCCGTTGAAGGCCGATCCGAGACGTGCGATCTCGCCGCCCCCCTCCAGAACGATCTCCGGAGCCCGTGCGGCGAAATCCCCTTCGGCGAGGCGGTGGGTGGTGCGCTCGAGCTCCCGGATGGGAACGGTGATGTGCCGGACGAAGACGAAACAGAGGAGCGCTCCTGCAGCCATGGAGAGCAGAAGCATCCGGGACGGGCCGGGAAAGCGGGGTGGTTTTCCGAAGGGATGGAACACCGCGACGAGGTGTTGTTTTCCCCCATTGGACGTCCTGTCCCCAAAGGGAACGGTCACGAAAAAAGAACCCCGGTCCAGGCGCTGCACGCCCGAGGCGGGGGCCTCCGCAAGCAGGGTTCGCACCTGTTCCGGCAGAGGCGGAAAGAACCCTTCCTCCTCGGGGAGATGAAAATCTGCGCTGTTCGCCTCCTCCGCCTCGTCCAGATAGACGGACAGCGCAGCCCGGTCTCCGCTCCGGAGCAAGTGCACCGCAGTCCGCGCGACCGAGAGGGCCACCCATTCCATGTGCCGTTCTATGTGGGGAGGAATGCCCACGCGCTCCGCCGGACGGTACAGCAGGGAGGACATCTCGAAGACCACCACGGGGAAGAACACCACCGCCAGCACACCCAGATAGAGCTTCCAGAAAAGAGGAAAACCTCTCACGATGCATCCGCCTTTCCGGAACAACCGTCCTCCCCGGGGAAAGCGTACACGTATCCTTCGCTCCGCACGGTGTGGATCCGCTCTGTTCCGTCACTGTAGGGACCGAGTTTTTTCCGGAGGCGGCTCATGTGCACGCCGAGGCTGCGGTCGAAGGGAGAATGGCGTCTTCCGAGCACGTCCCGGGAGAGGCGCTCCAGGGAGACCAGCCTTCCCGCAGAGACGAGAAGGGTCTCCAGAAGACGGAATTCCGTGCCCGTAAGCGCCACGGGAATACCGCCGACCTTCACGGAGCGTGCGCCGGGACGACATTCGAGATCCCCCACGACAAGCAGTTCCTCCTCGCGGCCGCGAAGCGCCCCCGGCACGTCCTCGTTCCGTCGTTCCGTCCGGCGCAGAACGGCCCGGATCCGCGCCGCAAGCTCCCGGGTGTGAAAGGGTTTGGGGATGTAATCGTCCGCCCCCAGCTCGAACCCCACGATGCGGTCCACGTGATCCGTCCTCGCCGTGAGGAGCAGCACGGGGAGGTCCGTCCTGTTCCGGACCTCTCGAAGTACCTCGAACCCGTCACATCCGGGAAGCATCACATCCAGGACCATCACGTCGTACTTTCCCGAAAGAGCCTCCCGAATGCCCGCGATGCCGTCGTGCACATGCCGGAAGGCAAATCCCTCCCGCTCGAAATAGGCCTCGAGCAGCTCGCAGAGTTCCATGTCGTCGTCCACGACGAGAATGCGCTTCATGGTCCTTCCTCCTTGGTTGTCTTTCGATCCGCCCGGTCCATGCAGTGTTCGTCTCTGAAAGACACACGTTCTCGTTTCCTGTCCGATGCCATTGTAGCAACGGAAAGAAAGACATTCCGAGCCTTCGCACATCTTTGCAATTCTTAACGCCGACGTTGTTTTTCTTGACGAGGTCGTTCTCGCCTGCTCCCGAGAACGAAGGTAAGCGGAACGTCGCTTCCGGAACAAGGGCGTCTTCTCGTCAACGGCCGTTTTCAGAGGTACGGCACCACAGAATCGTCACACCATGGGGGGAATGTTCATGTATGTGAGCGGCGTCACGGGCAACAGCGACACGTCGAGCATCAGTGAAATGCTTCGCCTGGCGCTCCAGAGCGCCCAGTCCTCGCAGCCGTCCTTCGAAGAGAGCGGAGACGAGCTGACCGTTTCGGGCCCCGGAGAGCTTCTGGCCAAACTCAGAAAACTCCAGGAGGAGGACCCGGAACGCTTCCAGACCGTCGCCAAGGAGATGGCGGAGAAGATGCAGGCCATGGCGGATGAACTGGGCGGCACCGAGGGAGAGATGCTCTCCGCCTTCGCGTCGGATCTGCTCAAGGCAAGCGAGACGGGGGACCTCTCCTCCATGCGCCCCAAACCGCCCCAGGGAAGACCTCAGGGCGGCACCTACGGCGTGGAGAACGGCAAAGTCGTCATGAACGGCGGCACGGAGGACGAGAGCGCCTTCCAGACTTTGAGCGCCCTCTTCGCGGCTCTGTCGGAAGAACTCGACGAGGAACTCGCCTCCTGAGTGAAGTAACGACCCGAAACGCGTCACACCCTGCAATGCCGGAAGGCTTTCCCGGATTGTCCTTCCGGAACGGTGCGTCTTCCGCTGCGTTTTCCGACGGGCCTCCGCGGCCCGGCTGTCTTCGCGAAGGCCCGTCCCGCCTCTTTTTTCCCGCGCCCTTCGGGGAAAGAGGCGGAGTTTTTCGTTTTCCTGAGGAGGAAGGACCATGGCAGATTATTCAACTCCGATGTTTCAATTCACCGGCGTGACCAGCGGTATCGAATGGGGTGACATGATCGACACGATCATGGAAGCGGCCCGTGCACCCATCGAAACATGGGAGGCGGAACAGGACACGCTGGAACTCAAGGTCGGACTCTACGAAGAGTTTTCCGCCGTTATGAAAAGCATGCAATCCACCTTGACAACGCTTAAGCTTGCCTCCACCTTCAAGACAAAGGCAGCGGAGGTCACTTCGCTCTCCTCCGGTCTCGCAGGAAATGCCATTCTCACCGCTACGGCGACCACAGAGGCCTACATCGACCAGTGGGATATCGAGGTACTCCAAAAGGCCATCACGGAACAACGTATCGGAAACAGCCTGTCCAGTTCTTCCACCGCACTGGGGCTCTCCGGAACCTTTTTTGTCCGGTCGGGTTCGCAGCGGGTGGCAATCGAGGTAGCAAGCTCCGACAGCCTTCGGGACATCAACCTCAAACTCTCCCAGGCCGTGGACGATCACGGTAATTCTCTGAACATCACGAGCAAGCTCATCGACAACCGCCTCGTGATCACCAGTGCCTTCAGTGGTCTCGGCAGCAGCACAGGAAGCGACGCAACGGTAACCCGGGGATCCTGGACGGACGGTACCGGCGGTTCGGACTATCTTCCCCTTCCCGGCGAGGGAGGAACATATCCTGTCATCACCCAGATCGCCTCCGGCACGACCACCTACACGGAGGGCACTGACTACACCTACGACCAGGGCACGGGGACCATCACCTGGCTCTCCGGCGGTGCCCATCCCGAGGCGGATTCGGAGTACACCATCACCTTCGACGCCGAATACACCTGGAACACCAACACCTTTGCCCTCGAAGCAGGAACGGGGGACGACATTCTCACCTCCCTGGGGCTCAATGTCGACGATGACGAACACCACATCGCCGCCCAGGATGCAATCCTTATTGTGGACGGCGTACGGGTTACCCGGAGCAGCAACGAGATCGACGATCTCATCGGAGGCGTCACGCTCAAACTGCAGGGTCCCGGCAAGGTGCTGCTGGACATCACAACCGACATGGAGCAGGCGGTGACGGCGATCCAGAATTTCGTGGACGCCTATAACGACGCCATGGACTGGATCAACATCCGCCTTTCCGAGGAATCCGACGAAGATGCGGAGACGGATTTCGACAAGAAGTTCGGCCTCCTTCACGGGGATTCCCTTCTTTGGCAAACGAAGAACCAGCTCAGAAGACTGATCGCCGATCCTCAGAACATCCTCGGACCGTTGAAACAGCTCTCCCAGATCGGCATCACCACCGAGAGCACCGATTATGGCAAGAGCGGCAAGCTGGAGTTCGATTCATCGGTTTTCATGCAGGCCGCCACGCCGGGTTCTCTCGCGTTCTTCGACCAGTGGATGACCGACGCGTTTTCCGATTCGGCGACTCCCCTGAACGAACTGAAAACGGGCTTCGCGGGAGGAACTTTTTCCATCTCCGTCGGCGGAAGAACCGCCACCATCACTGTAAACGCCACGGACACGCTGGCGAACGTGAGCACCAAGATCGCCGCCGCCCGGGACAGCTCGGGAAACGCTCTGACACTCCGCAGTTCCATCGTGAACAACACCCTCTCCGTCGCCAGCACCGACATGGAGGAGAATCTCAGCTTCACGGACCCCGACGGCGTCCTGCTCGCCCTGGGAATCGACACCGCGAACCCCGACGATACGACGCACCACGTGCAGGACACCTCCTCCTACGTGGGCGACCTGGTTACGACATTGATGACCAAACTGGATGATTTCTGCAGCAACATGGTGGATTCGTCCCAAGTTTCGGTGGGATCAACCGTGACCATCAAGGGACGCATCGCGAGCCGGATCAACTATCTCAACACACAGATCACCACCATCGACGAGCGGATTGCCGCCTTCGAGGAGCAGCTTTCCATCAAGGAAAGAGGCCTCAACGATCGGTTCTCCCAGATGGAGACCATTCTCTCTCAGCTCAACCAGCAGGCGGAATGGCTGTCGAGCACGCTTGCGGGCCTTTCAGGGACATCGAGCTGATCCGGTCTCCCGAAGGGAATCCGCAACTTCGTCATTCGTCAGTCTGCCCGGAGGAGGTCCCGTCCAACCCCTCGGATCCCTCGGGAAAACGCAGCTCCACGCAGAGCCCTCCCCCTCGGACGTTCGTCGCATCGATACGTCCTCCGTGGAGCTGCACCGCCCTCCGGGCGATGGCGAGCCCGAGCCCGACGCCGCCGCTCTCCCGCCCCCGGGAGGCGTCGAGGCGGTAGAAGGGGCGGAAGAGGTTCTCCAGCTCCTCCTCGGGAACACCAGGCCCGTGGTCGCGAATGCGCACCAGCCCCCATCTCCCGCCGTTTTCCACGAGAGGCAGGACCGACACCTCGACTTCCGTTTCCGGCGCGGTATGGCGCAGGGCATTGCGCACCACGTTCTCCACGGCGCTCCGCACCAGATCCGCGTTGAGCAACAGCGGCGGAAGCGCGCCGACCGCCTCGAAGCGCACCGTGCAGCGGCAGGCGCGGGCCTCGAAGTCCGCGTCCGCCGCTACTTCGCGCACCAGGGCGGCGAGATCCTCCGGGACGGTATGGACCTTCCCCAGATCCGCCTCCACCCGGGCCAGGGAGAGAAGCTGGCCGATGAGTTCGTTCAGGGTCTCCGCCTCCTTCTCGATGCGGGCGAGCGCCTCCTGAGCCTCCGTGCCTGCCCGCTGCCTGGCGAGGGCGAGGGCCACATTGAGCCGTGCCAGGGGTGAGCGAAGCTCGTGGGAGATATCCCGGAGAAGGCGCTGCTGCGCCTCCAGAAGAGCCTCCACGTGACGCGCCATGTCGTCGAAGCTCCGTCCGAGCTGGCCGATCTCGTCTCCGCGGCTCTTCAGTTCTTTCTCCACCCGGACGGCGAACTCCCCTCTGGCCATGGCCCGTGTCACCTCGTTGAGGCGCCCCACGGGGCGGGCGATATGCCGGGCGAGCCAAAAACAGAACAACCCGGCGGTGCAGACAAGCCCCGCCAGGTAGACCGGAAGAACCCGACGGTTCGGCCCGAAGAGTGGAAACAGGGGACGTTTCGGCAGAAGACCTACCAGAACGTAGGGGTTGCCACGGGAGGAGACGATCCGCTGGAAGACCAGGGACAGCCCCTGACGGTTTGCGAAGGTCTCCCCCCTCTCCAGGGCGGCGAAAGCGCTCTCCCGAATCCGCTCGTCTCCCGGAAAGGGAACGAGGGAGGTTCCGTCCTCGCGGAAGAAGTGCAGACCCAGGGCCGTGTCGCCGCGAACCTTCGCCGTCGCCTCCGCGAGGGCATCGGTTCCCCGTTCCTCGTAGATCTCCAGACAGGTCGCACCGTGGCTCCGCACGGCGTTGGTGAGAATGCTCTCCCGCCCCGAGAGGAGAATGCCCTGGGAGATCATGACCTGGGTGAGGACGACACTCACCGTCGCCATGAGAAGGAGCACTCCGAGAAACCAGAGAAAGATCTTGAGGAAGAGGCTTCTGCCGCTCACAGGGAGCCTCCCTCGGGCGGCAGCGCGTAGAGATAGCCCTCGCCGCGAAGTGTCTTGATCCGTTCCGAGCCGTCGCCGTAGCGGCCGAGCTTTTTCCGGAGGTTGCTCACATGCACGTCGATACTGCGGTCGAAGGGGGAATAGGGACGTTTCAGCACCGAGAGCACGAGTTTTTCCCGGGGAAGGGGCTGTCCGGCGGCGCGGAGCAGTTCCTCCAGCAGGGAGAATTCCACGGTGGTCAGGTCGAGCGGCGTTCCCGCAAGACGCACCGACCGGCCTCCCTGGTCAAGTTCCAGATCGCCCACGGCGAGAAGTCCCGGCGTGCTCCTGCCGCTCTCGCCGCGGCGGCGGCGAAGAATCGCCCGGATGCGGGCCACCAGCTCCCGGGGGTTGAAGGGTTTCGGCAGGTAGTCGTCGGCGCCCATTTCGAGCCCGACGATGCGATCCACATCGTCACCCCGGGCGGTGAGCATGAGCACCGGAACGTCCGACTCGGAACGAAGCTCCCGCAGCACGTCGAAGCCGCTCCTGCCCGGCAGCATCACATCGAGCACCACCAGGGCGAAACGTCCGGCGAGAAGTTTCTCCCGTACCCTGCGTCCGTCGAAAAGGGCTTCCACGGCAAATCCCTCGGTCTCCAGATATTCCGCCAGCAGGGAACACAATTCCTGATCGTCGTCCACCACGAGAATGCGTTCCATTTCTTCCGCCTCCCGACATTCCGGCCCTTTTCCGACCGGAGTCCGTCTTTCCCTCCACTCTATCCCGACTCGTCCTCCTTGCCCAGTCAAGAACTGTTCGGTTGTGCCAAGGGATCTTTACGTATCCTCACAAATCTTCACAGAGAAAAAAGGCACGTTTACCCTCGGCGCGCTAAAATGCTCCCGTCCGGAGTGAAAAATGCGTTCTCTCCACACCCTGCGAAGCGAATGCGCACTCCGGCGCCAGCCAAATCCAAACAGAGAAGCGGTTGCCCCGGCCCGTCTTGTGTACCGTTTCCCTTGACGAGAACAGGGTACGAGCAGGGCGGGACGCACGTCCAGATTTCTTCCTCAGGAGGCGAGAGTTCATGAAAAATCGTTCCCTTCCGCTGCCGTTTCTGTTCTTCCTGTTCCTGTCTGCGCTGCTCCTCTTCCCTGCCCGGACCGACGCCGTCCCGGCGGAACGGACGGAGGTACTCACCCTGGAACAGGCACTGGAGCTTGCCTTCGCGGCCCACCCGGACCTTGCCGGGGGCGAGGCGGCATTGCGAAGCACCGCCGGATCGGTGGAACAGGAACGGGCGGGGGCAAGACCGTCCCTTTCGGCGAGCGGTTCCCACACCTCCCGGGAACGGGAGGACAGCCAGAGTGCCTCCCTGAAAGTGCAGCAGCTCCTCTCCGACGGAGGAAAAACCGCCGCCGCCGTCCGAGCGGCCCAGCGGAGCGAGGATGCGGCAGCCTCGGACCTGGAGAACCTTCGGAACACGCTGGCCTACGAGGTGCGCACCGCCTACTACGAACTCGTCCGGGCCAGGCAGGAACTGCAGGTGGCCCTGGAAATGGTGTCCCTCTACGAAAAACACCTGGACAAGGCAAAGGCTCTCCTCGCCGCCGGAGCCTCTCCCAAATCGGACGTCACCGCCGCCGAAGTGGACCTGAGCCGATCCAGGCTCGACCTTGCCACGGCACGGGCCGACGCGGCACGGGCCGCGGCGGCGCTGGAAAACGCCATGGGACTCCGCAGCGCCGGCGCAGCGCCGGAGTATGCCGTCGAAGAGCCCTCGCTGCCCGATGCACAAACGCTCTCCCTCGAAGAGGCCGTGCAAAAGGCCCTTGCAGCGCACCCGGATCTCCGCGCCAAGGCCTTCCGCGTCGCCGAGGCGGAGGAGACGCTGCGGCTCCGCCGCAAGGGGCTGGCTCCGTCCCTTTCCGCCTACGGGGGCTATTCCTGGAGCTCCGGCGGCACCAGCGACAGCGAATGGGAAGCGGGGCTCACCCTGAGCGTTCCCCTCGCCGACGGGGGACTCACCGCAGCGAACATCACCGTCGCGGAGGCGAAGCTCGATGCGGTGCGCGCCGAGGAGGAACGCCTGCGCCAGACCGTGCTTCTGGAGGTGCGCAAGGCATGGCTCGCCATCGGCGAGGCGGAGGAGAAGCTGGAAACGGCGACAGTGGTGGTGCGCCAGGCGAAGGAGAATCTCGATCTCGCGGAGGGACGCTACCAGGTCGGGGTGGGAAGCTCGCTTGAAGTGAGCGATGCTGCGGCGAGCTACAGCGACGCCCGCACGTCTCTCGTTCAGGCTCGGTGTGACCGTCTCTCCGCCGAAGCGGCCCTTCTCAAGGCCATGGGAGCTTCCGCCGTCGCCGCCATCGGAAGCACGAACACATCTCTTCTCCAATAGCCGACAGGACGAGGACTAGGCGGACCCGTCCGACGTGACACATCCGTTCCCTGCGAAAACGAATTCAGGCACATCCGGGAGGTTGCGACCATGAAAAAACTTCTGTTCCTGTTCCTTCTCTGCCTCGTCGGAGGAGGCGTGTATCTCGGCTTCTTCCGGGAACGCCCGGAAGAACTCCGTTTCATCACCGTGTCCCTCGCCCGCGGCGACGTGACGACCACCGTCTCCGCCACGGGAACCGTTGAGGCGGTGAACACTGTCACCGTGGGAACCCAGGTGTCCGGCACCATTCAGAAGATCCTGGCGGACTACAACTCCCGCGTCAAGAAGGGTGATGTCATCGCCATCATCGACCCCGTGCTCGTTCAGGCCGAGGTGGCCCAGAAGGAAGCGGCCCTTGGGGCCGCAAGAGCGGCGGTCCGGGAGGTCCAGGCCACGCTTGCGGACGCGAAGCGCACCCTTGAGCGGCAGAAAAAACTGTACGCCCTCCAGTACATCGCCGAGAGCGACCTCGACAGCGCCCAAAGCGCCGTGGACGTCGCCGAGGCCAAGCTCGGCTCCGCCCGTGCTCAGGTGGAACAGGCACAGGCATCCCTGAAGTACGCGAAGGCAAACCTGGACAACACCCGCATTCTCTCCCCCGTGGACGGCGTGGTGATCGGCAAGGACGTGAGCGAGGGACAGACCGTCGCGGCGAGCTACCAGACGCCGACGCTCTTCACCATCGCGGAGGACCTGACCAAGATGGAGGTCCAGGCCGATGTGGACGAGGCGGACATCGGCGCCGTCGCCGAGGGCATGGAGGCCACGTTCACGGTGGACGCCTTTCCCGACGAGGTTTTCCACGCGAAGGTCCACCAGGTCCGCTTCCTCGCGGTCACCGTGGAGAATGTGGTCACCTATCCGGTGGTGCTTCGGGTGGACAATCCGCACCTGAAGCTCAAGCCGGGCATGACCGCCAACGTCTCCATCGAGACCGCCGCGGCCCGGAACGTCCTGACGGTTCCCGCGGCGGCACTGCGTTTCACACCCCCCGAAGCGTTCCTCCACCCCGAAGGCGCCGCCGGCGCCGCGGATTCCTCGCCTTCGTCCGCAGCGACCGGAACCGGAACGGCATCGGAAAAAAACAGGGGATCCGGCGGCGGAACCGGAAGCGGCAAGGGAGCCGGTCCCGGCTCCGGTTCCGGAAAAAATGCAGATAGGGCCGGAGGCCGGGTCCTCTGGATTCTCGAGGAAACCTCCGGAAACCGTCCTTCTCTGAAAGCCGTCCCCGTGAGGACGGGGCTCTCCGACGGGTCGAAAACCGTCGTCTCCGGTGACCTTCGGGAAGGCCAGCAGGTCGTCACGGGAACCGCCTCGGGCGGTTCCTCGGGCACGTCCTCGAACAGTGCGGGAACGAGGCAGAGCACTCAGCCTCCCATGCCCCGCTTCTTCTAGAGCCATGGCACTGCTCGAACTCGAGAACATCCACAAGACCTACGACCTTGGGGAAGTGCAGGTCCACGCTCTCCGGGGGGTGACGCTCTCCGTTCGCAAAGGGGAATATCTGGCCATCATGGGGACCTCCGGCTCGGGAAAATCCACCCTCATGCACATTCTGGGATGCCTCGACACACCCACGGAGGGACGCTATCTCCTGGATGGAAAGGACGTGAGCGGCCTCGGCGGAGATGATCTCGCCCGGATCCGGAACGACCGGATCGGCTTCGTCTTCCAGGGTTTCAACCTCCTGGCCCGGACTTCCGCCGTGGAAAACGTGGAACTTCCGCTCCTCTACGCGGGCGTTCCGCGAAAGGAGCGGCGGCAGCGCGCCCTGGAGGCACTGGCACTGGTGGGCCTCTCGGGGCGGGAGCACCATCAGCCGCACCAGCTCTCGGGAGGGCAGCAACAACGGGTGGCCATCGCCCGGAGCCTCGTGAACGGCGCCCCCCTCATCCTCGCGGACGAGCCCACGGGAAATCTGGATACCCGGACCAGCGAGGAAGTCATGGAGCTTTTTTCGCATCTGAACGAGACGGCGGGCATCACGGTGATCCTGGTCACCCACGAGCCGGAGATGGCCCGCTACGTGGAGCGCATCGTCACCATCCGGGACGGACTGGTGGTCTCCGACGAGGCCAAGGCCAGGGAAAGGAGTTTCGCCTCATGATCGCGCCGGAAGAAATTCTCCTCACCGCCCTTCGGGCGCTGCGGACGAACAAGATGCGCTCCCTTCTCACCGTGTTGGGCATGATCATCGGCGTGGCGGCGGTGATCGCCATGTTCGCCGTGGGAACGGGGGCTCAGGTGCGGATCACGGAACGATTCGCCAGCATGGGGAGCAATCTGCTCGTCGTCTTTCCCGGGTCGAGCCGGAGCGGCGGTGTCCGGGGCGGCGGAGGCACACTTCCCACCCTGACGCTGGAGGACGCCGAGGCAATCCTCCGGGAGTGCCCCGCCGTGGCGGACGTGGCGCCCCGCGTGTCGGGACGGACCCAGGTGGTCTACGGCAACGCCAACTGGTCCACCAGCACCGTGGGCTCCACGGCGTCACTGCTCTCCATCCGGAACTGGACGCTCGAAAGCGGAAGGAATTTCACCGAGTCGGACCAGCGGAGCGCCGCAAAGGTGTGCATCCTCGGCGCCACCGTCGCGTCGGAGCTTTTCGGCGGCGAGGATCCCCTGGGTAAAATCGTCCGGGTGAACAAGATCCCCATGACCGTTGTGGGGCTTCTGGCGGCGAAGGGAAGCTCCGCCGCCGGCTCCGACCAGGACGACACGGTGCTCGTTCCCGTGACGACCGCCATGAAGCGTCTCTTCGGCGCCCGCTTTCCCGGCAAGATCCAGGACATGACCATTCAGGCGAAAAGCGCCGCGGAGATCGCCGCGGCGGAGAGCCAGATCACGGACCTGCTCGCCCGGCGGCACCGGATACGCCCCGGCGAGGAGAACGACTTCACCGTGCGGAATCTCTCGGAGATCATGGAGGCCGCCCAGGAGGGAGCGCGCATCATGTCCCTTCTGCTCGCCGCCGTGGCCTCGGTGTCGCTTCTCGTGGGAGGTATCGGCATCATGAACATCATGCTCGTCTCCGTCACCGAACGGACGAGGGAGATCGGCATCCGCGCCGCCGTGGGCGCCCGGGGAGCGGACATTCTGCTCCAGTTTCTCGCGGAGGCGCTCCTCCTCTCTCTCGCCGGGGGAATCCTGGGCATCTGCACCGGCGCCGGGGGAGCGTTTCTGATCTCCCACTTCGCCGACTGGCCCGCGGTGATCGCCCCCGAATCGGTGGCCCTCGCCTTCGGCTTTTCCGCCGCCATCGGGGTCTTCTTCGGCTTCTACCCCGCATGGAAGGCCTCGCGGCTCAACCCCATCGAGGCGCTGCGCTACGAATAGGGGATCGGGGCGCGGTCCTCGCCTACTCCAGATCGAAGAACGGGGCCTCCCTGCGGAGCAGGGCGGTGCGCACCTCCCCGCCGAGACGGCACCGTACCTGTTCGGCCAGTTCCTCCATGGCCTCCGCGACGGAAACGGCGAAGGAGTCGCCCACGCCCTCGATGCAGAGCAGCGCGTTCCGGGTCGTCTCGGTCAGCTTGGTCCGCTCCGCCTCGCGCCAGTTCCAGCAGCGGCAGAGAATTCCCCCGTCGTCCGCGTAGACCACCTCGCCGGGCAGGGGCGGTTCGTTCGTCTCGCTTCCGAGGGGGACGAAAAGTTCGTCGCCTCTCGCGAGGGTGAGGCGGACGTCACCGCTGGACACGTCCAGATCCTCTCCGCCACAGGGAATCGCGAAGTCCAGAGAGACGATGTTGTACAGATCCACCAGGGGATTGATGGAGGGCAGCGGTTTGCCGTTCTTCACCCGCCGAAGCAGCGCCTCGATGGAGGAGCGGTTTCCCTTGGGCGCACCGAAGCGCTTGTAGGCCTCGCGCCAGGGCGCCACAGCGGCATGTCCCGCCAGTTCCACATCGCGGAAACGCTCCTCCGCGCGAGCCGCCGCCGCCTGCAGGCGCTCCGGCAGGGAAGGCACCTCGTCCTTCAGGGAAAGCCATCGGTTGTCGAAATTCCGCGCCACCGCCACGGCGATGACGCAGGAGGGAAAGAGATTCCAGAACGCTTCTTCGATGACAAGACGTCGCATGAGCCCTTCATCCTTCCTGCAACATGTTCTCCATCGGATCTTTCGCCGACGGACCTTCGGGACACTTCCGTTCTTTTGGCCCCCGCGTGGTCCGGGACGTTTCTGCAGACGCAGCATCGCTCCGGAAGGAGGGGCTTCGTCGGCCTCTCCTCCGCCCGGAAGGCCTCGCGGCGCAGCTTCATGGAGGCACCCCCGCGTCACCCGCCGAGGTTCACGCCGATGAGAGCGCCGATGCCGTAGGTGACCACCGCGGCACCCAGGCCGAAGACAATCTGCCGCCCTCCCGAGGCGAGAAGGGGCTTTCCCGTGACCAGGGTGATCCCCGCGCCGATGACGAAGAGCCCGAGGGCGGAGAAGGCGCCGCTGGCCGCCACGGCGGCATGCCCCGACAGAAACAGGAAGGGGAGCACCGGCACCGCCGCACCCACGGCGAAGAGCGCAAACGACGTGAGGGCCGCCTCCCAGGCGGAGCCGCCCAGTTCCTGGGGGTCGATGCCCAGCTCCTCCCGGGAGAGCGTGTCCAGGGCCGCCTCGGGATCGGCGAGAATGGAGCGGGCCAACTCCCGGGCCTGGGATTCGGGGAGCCCCTTGGCCTGATAGATCAACGCCAATTCCTCCATCTCCTCCTCGGGGGATTCCTCGAGTTCCTCCTTTTCAATCTGGATCTGATTCTCGTAGAGTTCCCGGGCGCTCTGCACCGAAAGCCACTCTCCGAGGGCCATGGAAATGGCCCCCGCCAAGAGACCGGCCATGCCCGTGACCAGAATGGCCCGACCCTCCAGGGCGGCTCCCGCGACGCCCATGACGAGGCTCAGGTTCGACACGAGCCCGTCGTTGGCCCCCATGACGGCCGCCCGAAGCGCGTTGCCCCCCGTGGAGCGGTGACGTCCCTCGAGACGGGCGACGGCGCTGCCATCCAGCCCCCGGGAACTTCCTCCCGAAAGGGAGCGAAAAATCCTTGCGTGGGAACGCTCCTCCGCGGCAATGCGGGGAACTTCCGGATCGGGCTGTCCCGCGTACTCTTTTCCCGCGTCTCCCTCCATGGCGGTCACGCTCTGAAGGATGAGCCCCGTCCCCCAGAACTTCGCGAGCCACCCGAGAAGACGCACGCGCCACCCCGGTGCGAAGGGACGAACCGTCCCGCCGGCCTCTTCGATCTTCCTGCGCCACGTGTCGGCGTGGCGCTCCTCCGTCTCGGCCATCTTTCGGTAGATCCCGGCCAGTTCGGGATGTTCTTCCCTCTCCGCCATGATCCGATAGAGCACCGCCGCCTCCCGCTCGGACTGCAGATTTCGCGCATAGCGCCGAAGATCTTCGTTTCCGGTCATGTTCGTACCTCCCCGTGCTGTGGGTGCGCTTCCGGCGCTCCGGAACCGTCACCCCACTTCAAGTATACGCCACATCCCCCGTACACTCCCGGAAAAACCGGAAAAAACCGCGGATTCCGAGGCGCCTTTCGCCTTGTGAATGCTCTCTTTGAACGTCTATAATGACCCGGGAAGCGGACCGGCCCTTTCGGAAACGCCGCAGGGGCTCTGCACATGCGGACGAAGGGACGACGGCGCTTCGGAAGGGATGTCGATGTCGTGGAGATCATGCGCGCTGGCGGATTCGTCATGTGGATCATCCTTGCCCTCTCCATCGGAGCGGGCGCCGTCGTCCTGGAACGCCTTCTCTTCTTCCGCCGGGCTTCCACGAACCCCGTGCTCCTTGAGGAACGCCTCGGCAAGGCACTCTTCGAGGGGGACCGGGACACCGCGTCCCGCATCGTCGCGGAAGGGCAGTCCTCGCTGCACCACCTCTTTTCCGCCGCCATCGCCCATTGGCAGATCGATGCGGAAACGCTCAAACTCCTGCTGGAGCAGGAGATCCGCCGGGAACTCTTCCGCTGGGAAAAGGGGCTTGCCCTTCTCGGCACGGCAGCACGTCTGGCACCACTTCTCGGACTTCTGGGAACCGTGCTCGGCATGGTGGAGATCTTCCGGCTTCTTCCCGAGTCCGCCGCGTCGCCCATGATCACGCTGGCGGGAGGCATCTGGAAAGCGCTTCTCACCACCGTTGCCGGACTCTGCGCCGCAGTGCCCATGGTGCTGGCCCACACCTACCTCGCCTCCAGGGTTGCCCGCGCCGAGGAAATGCTCGAGCGGGGAGCGGATTTCATCCTCCGGGAAAAACTCCTGGGGAGGTCCTCGGGCAACGGTCCTGCCGCGAAGGGAAAACCATGAAATCCTTCCGGGAGCGCTCCCGTTTTCCCGAACTGGATCTGACGCCCCTCATCGACATCCTCTTCATGCTCATCATCTTCTTCGTCCTCGCCGCCAGCTTCGACCGGGGCGCCGTGACGGTGGAGCTTCCCCGGGGCACCGCGTCCGAGGTCTCCGAAACACGCCCCCTGGTGATCACCGTCACCAAAGAAGGACATTTTCTCCTGGACGGAGGCGCCACCGCCTCCCCGGAGGAGACGCTGGCCGCGGCAGCCGCCGCCGCAGCGGCGGGCCGGCCCGTCTCCATCGCCGGAGATGTGGCCGCACCCTGGGGAACCGTGGCGGAACTGCTGGATCTCCTCCGAAGCGGCGGCGTCACCTCCGTTGGGCTGCTCTTCACCGAACGAGGCGTTCCGTGAGACGCTACGCACTTCCCCTCCTGGGCAGCCTCTTCCTCCACGGAGCCCTTCTGCTCTTCCCTTTTCCGTCCCTCGATACGCCCGCTCCGCCGCGGGCGCTGACGGTGCGGATGGTGCGCCTTCCCCGGGATGTCGCCGCATCCCCCGCGCATTCCGCCGAAACCTCCGAGCCCTCTCCGGAGGAGAGCGCTCCCTACGAACCGCACACCGCGGAAGCACTCCCCCCGGAGCACGAAAGTGCGGCACTCCCCGCGACACCACCGCCTCTCCCCGAGCCGGAACCCGCCCCCCCTCGCCCTGAGAGAACAGAGACCGTGACACCTCCGGCGCCCACAAGTCCACCGAAGGCACCCTCTCCGAAACCGTCTCCCGCGCCGACGAAACCGGCACCGACAAAGATACCGAAGACGCCTGCGCCGTCTCCGGCACCCCCCGTCACACCCAAGCCTCCGAAATCGCCCGGACCGACAGGGACGGTTTCTTCCGTGCACCCTCCGGACACGACGGCACCGGCGATGCCCGGACGGGCCGCACCTCCGGAGCAGGTCGCTCCCGCTCCCGCGGGGACGAGCACCCCGGAGCCGAAACCCGGGGCAGGAGAGCCGCTCCTTCCGGCCGTCCCAGAGGGCGTGCTCGACGTGCAGACCCTGGAGGTTCTGCGTCGGGTGGACCCCGCCTATCCCCCCTCAAGCCGGAAGCGCGGCGAGGAGGGGACGGCGGTTCTTCTTCTTTCCGTGACAAAGGGGAAGGTGCAGGAGGTGACCGTGGAGAAGAGCAGCGGATTTCCCCGTCTGGACGAGGCCGCCGCCGCCGCGCTGCGGCGCTGGCTGTTCAGTCCCTCCCTGACGGGACAGGTGCGGGTTCCCGTGGTGTTCCGGCTGGAATGAGGGGAAAGAGACGATCGAGTTCCTCCGACAGGTCCGCGATGGACGCGACGCGGCGCTCCCTGCCGCCTTGCGGACGCAACAGGAAACGGCCGTTCCCGGCCGACTCCGGAAGCACTTCGAGCGTCCCCTCCCGCAGTGCATCTCCCCGGGCGATGCCGAAACCGCACCGCTCCAGGGCGGACTCCGCACAAATCCTGGCCTCCCCTTCCCCCTTCACTTCCAGAACGGCCCGGAAGCGTACGCCTCCGAAGGGGAAAAACCGCCCGGAAAAGGGGTCGAAGCGGAGCGTCTCCGACGAGAAGAGGCGTCCCAGTGCACCGGAGAGCACCAGATCCTCCGGAGCACCTTCGAGAAGCGTGCCCTCGTCGGCGAGCAGCCAGAGATGATCCGCGAAATGCACCGCCACGGAAATGTCGTGGATGGCCACGAGAACGGTCATGCGCCGCGTCCGGCAGAGGTCCCGCAGAAGGGTTACCGTCTCCACCTTGTGCAGCAGGTCGAGAAAGGCCGTGGGCTCGTCCAGGAGAAGCAGCTCCGGCTCCTGGGCCAGCGCACGGGCGGTAAAGGCCCTCTGGCGCTCCCCGTCGCTGAGTTCGAAGAGGCTGCGGTTCCGGAAGTGCGACATCCTCAGCACGGAGAGCGCGTCCTCCACCGCGGCCCGGTCCTCCCGCCGGAGACGGCCCCTCCAGTCCGTATGGGGATGACGCCCCAGCGCGACCAGATCGAAGACGGTCATGTCCGGCGCGATCTCCCGCTCGGAGAGGACCGCGCTCACCCGGCGGGCGAACTCTCCGCGATGCCACTCCGAAAGGGGCCGTCCCCGGAGAAACATTTCTCCTCCCAACGGGGGCTGCAGACGGCAGAGCGTGCGCAGCAGCGTGCTCTTGCCGATGCCGTTTCTCCCCACCAGGGCCGTGAGGCGCCCCTCCCGGAGCCCGAGGGAAAAGGGCCCCGCCACGCGTCGCTCCTCCCGCCCCCGGCGGTAGCCCACGCACAATTCCTTCAGTTCGAGCAGCGGTGCGGTCATGACGTGCCTCCGCGGCGTCGGAGCACAACCCAGACCACCACGGGCGCGCCGAGCAGCGAGGTGACGGCGTTCACGGGAAGGAGCAGGGCACTTCCCGGCGCGTGGGAGAGCATGTCCGCCGCGAGAGCCATTCCACCTCCCGCGGCGATGCAGGCGGGCAAAAGCAGCCGGTGATCCTCGCAGCGCAGCAGTCCCCGGCAGAGGTGCGGCGTGGCGATGCCCAGAAAGGCGATGGGGCCGCAGAAGGCGGTGACGCTGCCGGACAGGAAGGCCGTCACGCCGATGAGCCCCATGCGGACCCGCTCCACGGGAACGCCGAGGGTTCTGGCATAGCGCTCGCCGAGGAGCAGGGCGTTCAGCGGCTTCGTCAGAAAGTACCCCGCCAGCAGGGCGGGGAGAATGCCCAGCGCCATGGTGGCCACCTGGGGCCAGGATGTGGAGGAGAAGCTGCCGAAGCTCCATGCGAGATAGCCGTGCGCCCGTTGCGCGGAGGAAAAATGGAGAAGCACCGTCACCAGGGAGTTCACCGCCTGCCCGAACATGAGGCCGAGGATGAGGAGCACCGTGCCGCTCCGCACCCGCGAGGCCACGACGAGAATGAGCAGCAGCACCGCCAGGGAGCCCGCCCAGGACGCCGCCGCAACGCCACCGAGGGCGGCGAAGCGTGCACCTAGACCGGGACCCGCCAGGTCCGCCGCGAGGAGCACCAGCGCGACACCCAGGCTCGCCCCCGCGTCCACGCCGAGCACAAAGGGTCCCGCCAGCGGATTGGCGAAGAGCGTCTGCATGGAAAGCCCCGCCACGGCGAGGGCCGACCCCGCCAACAGGGCCGTGAGCGCCCGGGGAAGGCGGAAGCGGAGCACGATGAGGTCCTCCGGCGACATGCCCGCACCTCCCCGGAACAGAGAGGCGAGGACCTGCCCCGGCGAGAGTGCCACCGACCCGAAGAGCACGTCCGCCGCAAAGGCGAACAGGAGCACCACCCCGAGGAGAAGCAGAAGCCGACGGGCCCGCCTGTCCCGCGCTTCCTGCTCCTCTCCGGAAAAGAAGCGCTCGTTCACGGAGCCGTTCCTCCCCTCTCCGGAAGAAGACGGTAGTAGAAGAACGCATGCTCCGGGAAAAGCGCGGGATGCAGAAGTGCCGCCAGATCGGCGAGCACCAGGTCCGGGCGCCACACGGCGCTCTCGTAGTAGTCGTTTCCTCCCGTGGCGTTCGAGCGAAGATCGTTGTTGTAGAGCCGTCCCTCCCGGAAGGGACGGAACAGAGCATGCCGCGGGTCGTCCCGAACCGCGTCCTCCCGGGATTTCCACTGGCCGCAGTTGATCCAGTACTCCGCCTCGCCCGAGCGGGCAAACACCGCCTCCCCGTCGAAGGGAACGGACACGGAGCCGGGAAGGTCGCTCCAGAGGTAGCGTCCGCCCGCGTCGGCGATAAGCCGGGCGGGCCAGCTCTCGCCTCCTCCGATGTACCAGGTCCCCCGAAAGGGAGCGCCGGTCATCACCACGGGACGCGCTCTCACCGTGGCGGCAATGGTTCGCACGTTCTCATAGCGCGCCGCCACATCCCGGAAGAACGCTTCGCCCTCCGCGCCCCTGCCGAAAAAGTGCGCCAGGAACGCGAGCCATTCCGCCCGGGCGAGGGGAGTCGCCTCCAGGTACTCCGAGAGAAAGACCACGGGAACGCCGAGTTCCCGCAGGCGGAGCGCACTCTCCTGCTCCTGGGAGGTGTAGGCGTAGGCAAAGACCACGTCGGGGCGAAGGGCGACGATCCGCTCGAAGTCCGAGCCCGCTCCCATGCCACCCTCCGGTCCGACCTCCACAAGGTTTTTCGCCTTCGCCGCGGGGGAATAGAGGAAACGCCCTCCGCCGACACCCACCAGCGTCTCCAGCTCTCCCAGCAGTTCCAGGGCGCTCACGGTGGGAATCGTCATGGCCAGCACCCTCCTGACGGGAACCCGGATCCGGGGCAGCAAGGCCAGTTCTTCCGGAAGGGGCGTCTTTTCGTCCTCCACGAGAACCCAGGCGAGTTCACCCTCCCCGCCTATCCAGGGAAGGCGGTTCCGGAGAAGCGTCCATCCCTCCCCCCGCTCCACCGTGAAGAGCGTCGCCGCGGAGGGAATTCTTTCCTCCGCCCCGGCGGGAAAAAGCCCGAATCCCGCCGCAAACCGGAGGAACAGCACCGCCGCGACAACTCCAAGCAGTCTCGCGACGGTGCGTCCTTCGGGGCACTTCACCGGAGCGGCCCGTCCTTTTCGGCGGATGCGCACGCGCATGCTCATAATGTCCATGAGAAGGACAGATACCAGGTCCGTCCCGCGTCGGGATACCAGACGAGCTGGGGAGCCCCGACGGAGGGAACCAGCTTGCGGTCCGACGAGGCGTCGAAGAGATCCCGCACGCCCAGGGTGGCGGTTCCGCCCCCCGGGAGGAACCACTTCACGCCCAGCCCGACCGTGGTGAGATCCTCGTAGGCGAGATCCCCCGTCTGGTCGAACCAGTTCTCGCTCACGTACTCCACTTCGGCAAAGGCGTCGAGGCTGGCCGAAAGTGCCGTGGAGAGGCGCGAGAAGAGGGCATGCCGGGGGCGGTTCGGGAGGGGCTTGCCCCAGCGCGCGCCGGGGGAACGGTTCTCGCCGTTCGTATACGTGTAGGAGAGGAGCAGGTCCCATCGTTTCCACGATGCGGTGACCTCCACCTCGACGCCTTCGATGAGGCTCTTGCCGATGTTGTCGTAGTACCCCACGTAGGGGCTGGCCATCACGAACTCGATGAGATCGTCCACGTCGCTCGAAAACCAGGTGACGCCCGCGGCGACCCGGGCGGCACCGACCGTTCCCGCCCAGTGGACCCCGAGATCGAACTGCGTCCCCGATTCCCAGCGCAGGTCGGGCCTTGGAACGATGAGCGCGCCGTCACCGTAGCGCTCGTAGAGGTTCGGCGCCCGATGGTACTTGCCCCAGCTCGCCTTCCAGCGGAGCGCCTCGGACATGCGCCACTCCGCCGCCAGGGACCAGGAGACGTTTCCCTCGCCGTCCACGCTGTTCCAGCGCACCGTGGGAACGAGGAAGAGCGTTCCTCCGCCGAGGACGACGGTGTCCGCAAGCGTCAGATCCAGGGCATCCTGATCGTAGTCGCTCCGCAGGTCGTAACGGGTCTGGGCGTCCCCCCGCACATCGAGGGTCTCCCGGGAGGCCCGGGCCACCAGGTCCAGCGTCTGGTTCGGCGCCACGGGCAGCGACGCCTGGGTCAGAAGATGCCACTGGGTCGTCTCGTACCGATTCCGGGTCGACCGGGGCAGAGGAAGCGTCCGGGGATCGAGGGGATCGTAGAACTCCTTCTCCTGGGTGACATATCCGACGTTCCACGACCAGACACCCTTTCCCAGAGACGCACTGCGGCCGAAGGCGAACTCCGTGCGGGTCGTGTCCAGATCCGCTCCCGGCGGGTCGTCCGGCTTGTCACCCCCGGAGGCCTTCCGGGGAAGCTCCTGGGAGCGGGCGAAGTACTCCGCCCGGAGATTCCACCCCTCGTCATCCTCCCACCGGAAGAGAACGTTCTTCTCCCGCCAGGCGTTGTTCCGCCGTGTCGCCTCGTAGTCGTCGTCGGGGTTCCAGTACGTACCATTGTCGTTGCGGTAGGAGAAATCTCCCGTGGCGCCGGAGAAACCCGCCACGGCGAGATAGCGGCCGCCCCCCAGCTCGTTGCCGTACCGCAGGGTCGTCCGCCATTCCCCGTAGGTGCCGCCCTCCACCAGAACAGCCCCCTCGTAGCCCGAGGGCCTTCGGGTGGTGACGGAGATCACCGCCCCCATGCCGGACACGCCGAACCGGGCCGGAACATACCCGCGGTAGATTTCGACCCTCTCCACGGCGCTCACGGGGATGGAGGCGAGGTCCACCGCAGATTCGCTCGCGGAATTGACGAGTCTGCCGTCCACGTAGACCGCCACCTGGGCGGCGGTGCTTCCCCGGACGGAGGCGACGGTGTAGCCGCCCCGCCCGCGAAGGCGCACCACGTGCACGCCCGGGCTCTGTTCGAGCAGGTCCGCGAGGGTCTTTCCCTCGCCCTCGGTCTCCTCCGGGCGGATCACCGTCACCGCTCCGGGGGAAACATCCTGATCCTCCTCGGGGCGGGCACCGGTGACCACTACGGCGGGAAGATCGGTTCCCGCGGCGATGCCTTGAACCGACAGCGCGAGCACCAGGCAGAGGGTGGGAAGCAGCACGCTTCCCACCCGAAGGAACATCTTCAGCGCCGCCACGCCGCACCCAACAGAAGGGGCACGAGCAGGAAGAGCGCACCGACGCCGGTACCGGACACGGCACACCCGCCGCCACCGCCGGAATCGCCGCCGGAAGCGGTGCGCAGGGGCGCCACCGCGTAGGGCTGACCGCCGAGAACCGTTTCGCCCAAGCGGCGAACCTCCGCCCCGTCGCCGCCGTAGACCCGAAGGGATCCGTCACCCGTTCCCGTGCCGTGATGCACGATCCAGAAGAGGTTCTGCTCCGGATCCGCCGCGGCCCAGCCGACCCATCCCGGCAGAGAGGCGCGCTGAGTGAAGGCAAGCGCTCCCACGGGAGAGGAAAAGACCTTGCAGGGGTTCGGATCGGGCCAGTTCACCGCGTCGTTGTAATAGGCCGTCACATAAAGGATGCCCGAGGCGGTGACGCCGATGAAGTCGAAAGCATAGGCGGCGGCGCTCGCCGGAAGATCCGCCGCAGTGGCGAAGGTGCTCTTTTCGAGGGCGGCCACCGAGACCGCCTCGATGGCGGTGGTCCCGGAGGCGTTCTTCGCGCCGCCGAAGGACGTGACGAGGATCTTGCCCAAGGTGGGTGCATAGGCCATGGCGGAAGGATTCTTGCCCACCCCAACCCGGCCGATCTCCTCCAGGGAGGCTGGATCGAGCTTCACCAGCGAACCCGCGGCGTGCACGGGAGGCCAGGAAGCATCCCGTCGCTCGATGAGGACGAAGAGCGCATCATTCACCACGAGGACGCTCTTCACGTATTCGCTGAGGTTGGCGGCGACGCCGTCGTCAAAGTTGACCGAGGCGACCTGCGCGTAGTTGTTCGTCATGTCGTGCTTGGTGAGATACGAGGCCGTGCCGTCGTTGTAGTAGTTCGCCAGAAAGAGCCACGTTCCCCAGGTGGCCGCCCCGGCGATGTTGTGCCCCAGCGTCCTGTTCACCTCCGGGGTTCCCCAGTTCTCGGGATTGTAGACGGTGAAGGTGTCCAGGGCGGCCCCGTAGTTGTTCGTCTCCCGGTGGAGCACCTTCCAGGTTCCGTCTTTCTGAAAGGAAAAGAGCGCCGGATCGCCTCCGGCGGAGCCCACCTTCACGGCGGAATCCCCCGAGGCCACCCCAAGAACCCCCGACGTGTAGTCCGTGGTGGCGTAGACCGCCTTCTCCACGGCCCCCGCGACGGCCGATCCGAACACCAAAAACACCACAAGCATCACTGTGAAGATCCGCGACATGCGGAAGAAACGTTCCTTGTTCCGCTGCATGCTGCACGTCTCCTTTCCGTATTTCTCCCGAACCCGAAAAAGACATCGCCTCCCGGCGGCTCCTTGCGGGTTCCCTCCAAAGCCTTGCCTGCCGAGCCGCCCCCTTTCGGGAACCGGACAAGGACATGCCTTCCTCCCTGAAGAGCGTCACCCATGAGGGACTTTCGAGACGGACATCACCTCCCCCGGAGCGGAATTTCCGTCGCGCCTTCGCCCACTCGCCGCGTCCGAAACCCCGTTTCTCCTGGGAAGTGCCCTTTTCCGGAATGAGGAAAACGAAAAGGACACCTTCCGCCCTCGAGGAAGGAGTCTTGCGACGCGGGGCAGTGTCCGGACTCGGAGTCATCCTCCGCACGGGCCTTCCAGAACGGTTCGTTCCGTGGCATTGTCCGTGCATCGTCATCCTTACCGTAGCGGGGCTGTGCCGGCTTCACACCGGCTTCCTGCCCTCCGCGAACCTGTCTATAACGACAAAAAGAGGTTTCTCCCTTTCCGTCGCCCTGTTCCTGCGGTAGCATAACAGGAAGAAGCGCATCCGTCAAAATGCCGGATGTGCCGCCGTATCCGGCGGAGGGAAATCATCGCATTCTTTTCGGAACGAGGGTGATCGCTGTGGAAGAGTTTCCTGCGTTCATGAGAAATCCGGCGAACCGCATCCGGCGGAGTTCGCAGTACACGAAGGACATCGAGGGCTATGTCTTCGACGGGGCCGACGGCTCGCAGATGGCCTTCTGGACGTCCTTCGCGGACAGGACCTCCGACGAGCACATCCACGACTACGACGAATATCTCGTCTGCGTGCACGGGCGCTACACCGTGACCATGGCGGGAAGGACCGTGACGCTCGATCCCGGCGACGAACTGTTCATTCCCTCCGGCGTGGCCCACGGGGGATGCTGCACCGCAGGCACGAGAACCATCCACGCCTTCGGCGGCAGACGGGCCGAGCGGGAGGACTGACCCCCGGCGGAAACCGGGGGTGCGTCAGCAGAAGAGCGTCCGATACCTGTCCAGGTGTCTCGCGAGGCAGCCGCGGGCGGCCTCCAGGTCCCGCGCCTCGATGTGCCGGGTCAGGTTCCGGTGGCACTCGAGAATCTCCCGCTGGTGCAGGAGCGACTCCTCCGCGTCGAGGCTTTGAAAGCGCTCCCCCATACTCTGGGAGAGAATGCGGTACAGCACCCGGTAGACCACGGCCACAAGGCCGTTGCGCCCCGCTTCGGCAATGCGCCGATGGAACGCCAGATCCTGGAGAAGGAACGTCTCCCAGTGCCCCAGGCAGCCCTCCGCACCGGCGACGATCTCCCGAAAGGCGCGGAGATCCTCGCCGGTGCGGCGCTCCACACACCAGGCGAGCATGGCCTGTTCGAGGACGATGCGAAACTCGTAGATCTCCTTCGCGGAGATCCGCTCCAGATGGAGCATCGTCTCCAAGGGCTCCTCGATGTTCGACGCGGCGAAGTGCTGCACCGTGGTGCCGCCGCCGGGAACGATCCGGACCAGGCCGCTCTGTTCGAGCATGCGCAGCGCCTCCCGCACGGTGGGGCGGCTGCGTTTGAACTGGGTGATGAGGGTCCGCTCCGAGGGGAGCTTGTCCCCCACCTTGAACCGGCCGTCGAGAATGCTGCGCCGGATCTGTTCGTAAATCGCCTCCGAGGCCTTGACGGTGCACACCGGCTTGAACTCCGCGTACCCGGCGCTTTTCCGGATCTTTTCCCCGGACATGGAGCCATTCCCCCCATACGATAGCTTTGCCCCGTTCGGCGGAAGACGGTCTCTTTTCCGTGTGTCCCCCCCGACCTGCGCGCCTCCCGCCTCCCGGCAGGAGGCAAAGAGGCCACGCATGACGACGCCTCGCCCCATTCTACAGGGACACCAGAAAGGCCGCACCCCTTCGTCGCCCCTGTTCGTCATGGATGACATGTTCATCGTCCCGCTCAGGGGTGACAAGATCACTGTCCAGCCGCACGAGTGAAAAAAAGGATTTGACAAGACGCGGGGGTTTTGTTATGTTGCGCGAGTGTTAGATGATTCTAACACTCGCGCCGCCGTCGGAATATCTGCCGGAAAGCGTCATGTGTCGGTGAGATGTGTCAGAAAGAGAGGAGATCGTTTCATGTACAGGATGTTGGGAAACAGGCTTCGGGTTGTCGGAACGGGACTATGCGCCCTGTTCCTCGTGTGCTTTCTCATGTCGCCCGGAGATGGGGCGCAAACGGTCGTCACGGACCAGGCCGGAAGAGAGGTCGTGATCGAAGGCCCGGTCAAGCGCATCGTCACCATTCCCATTCCGGCCGCCAGCATGGTGCTCGCCATCGACGGCTCTTCGGAACGGCTGGTTGGAATGAATCCACTCTCGAAGACGGCCATCGAGGGGGAAATCCTTTCCGAATTCTTCCCCGAGGCGCTGCGGATCCGCAGCGATATCGTCCAGGGAGAGGGGTTCCAGCCTAACGTGGAGTCGCTCATGAGCCTCGCGCCGGACATCGTCTTCCAGTGGGGGAACTTCGGCGACAATCTCTACATCCCCCTGCTGGATGCGGGGATGAAGGTCGCGCTCTTCAAGTACGGCACCCAGGAATACCTCGAGGGATGGATCGAGACGTTCGGCGCCATCCTCGGAAAGCAGGAGAAGGCTGCCACGATTCTCGACTGGCACAGGAAAACCCGCGAACAGCTCACCCGGAGAAGCGAGGCCATCCCCGATTCCGAAAAACCACGGACGCTTTATTTCCTCCGTTTTCTCGCCAACTATCAGGTCGCCGGAAAGAACACGCACAACGACGTCTCGATCGTCCTCTCGGGAGGCAAAAACGTCGCCGCGGAAGAGATCGACGGATTCGCCGCCGTGAACGAGGAACAGATTCTGCTGTGGGATCCGGAGGTCATTCTGCTCAACGGTTTCGAGCGGGATCTCACCCCCGAGCATGTCTACGCCAACGAGCGGCTCAAGGGAGTCTCCGCGGTAAAGAACCGCCGCGTCTACAAGCTCCCCCTCGGGGGGTACCGCTGGGATCCCCCCAACCAGGAGACGCCCCTCATGTGGATGTGGATGTCCTCCGTTCTCCATCCCGGGCGGGACAGGTTCGACCTTCCCGGAGAAATGGAAAAAGCCTACACCCTCCTCTACGGAAAAACCCTCTCCCGGGCGCAGTACGAGCATATTCTCGGGATGGAGAGAAACCGGGGAAGCGCGCACTACGAAGCTCTCTTCGGAAGGGCGCAGTAGGGCATCGTGACCGAACGACACCGCGCCGTCCCCTTCTCCCTTCTCGCAGGAGTGCTTCTTGCCCTGACGGCGGCAGTTGCCCTGTTCTCCCTGGCGATCGGGCGTTTTCCCGTTCCCGTGGAGCGTGTTGCCCGAATCCTGCTCTCGGCGCTTTTTTCCACCGAGGCCTCCTGGCCCCCCCAGGAAACCTCGGTGGTCCTCCTCATCCGCCTCCCCCGCGTTCTGGGTTCCCTGCTCGCCGGAGGAGGGCTGGCGCTCGCCGGAGCGGCTCTTCAGGGCGTCTTCCGCAATCCCCTGGTGGGACCGCAGATCATCGGCGTTTCCTCCGGGGCGGGGTTCGGCGGCGCGGTGGCGATTCTGTTCTTCGACGGCCTGTTCGCGGTGATTCCCCTCGCCTTTGTCTTCGGCCTTCTGGCGATGGTCGCCGTCTGGAGCCTCGGCTCGGGCGAACGGGAGGAATCCCTTCTTTCGCTCGTGCTCGGCGGCGTGGTCATCAGCGCGTTCTTCACGGCGCTCACCTCTCTCGGCCAGTATGTGGCCGATCCCTACAACAAGCTCCCCGCAATCGTCATGTGGCTCATGGGCAGCTTTGCGTCGTCGTCGTGGGAAAGGCTGCTCTTCGCCGCTCCGGTGATCTGCTGTGCAGGAACGCTGCTGCACCTGATCAGGTTCAGGATCAACGTCCTCTCGTTGGGACAGGAGGAGGCGGAGTCCCTCGGCATGAACGTCCGCCGCAACAGGTGGCTTGTCCTCGCCTGCACGACGCTGATCACTGCGGCAACCGTGGCACTGGCGGGGATCGTGGGATGGGTCGGGCTTGTCGTCCCGCATATGGCGCGCATGCTGGTGGGGTCCGACCACAGGAAACTGCTCCCCGTGTCGGCACTTCTCGGCGCGTCGTATCTCATCCTTATGGACGACATCGCCAGAGGCCTGACCGCGGCGGAGATTCCGATCGGGATATTGACGGCGCTCGCGGGAGCCCCGCTTTTCGCGTTCCTGCTCAAGAAACGCCAGAGAAAAGGAGGTGCATGGATGTGATCACCATGAAAAAAGGAGGATTCCGGTACAGCCGAGAAAACTGGATATTCCGCAACCTCTCCCTCTCCGTCGGCGAAGGGGAGATCCTCTCCATCCTGGGGCCGAACGGCAAGGGGAAGACGACGCTTCTGAAAACGATCCAGGGTGTGCTCCCGCTCTCCGAGGGCAGCATGCTGCGGGGCGGAAGCGTCGGATACGTGCCCCAGATCGCGGCGGTCTCCTTCGGGTACACCGTTCTCGATATGGTGGTGATGGGGCGGAGTCGTCATATCGGCCTGTTCAGCTCCCCCGGAAAACATGATTTCTCCGCCTGCCGAGCCTGCCTCGAACGCCTGGGGCTGGAGACGCTCGCCGAGCGCCCTTTCCGCACCCTGAGCGGAGGAGAGCGCCAGATGGTCCTCATCGCCCGTGCCCTGGCGTCGGAATGCCGCTGCCTGGTCCTCGACGAGCCGGCGTCCGCCCTGGATTTCAGGAACCAGAACACCATGCTGCGCACGCTGCAGTCTCTCCGGGACGAGGGCATGACGGTGATCATGAGCACACACGTACCCCATCATGCGAATGTGATCTCCGACAGGGCGCTGCTTCTGTTCTCTCCCGAGGAGCACCTCTTCGGCGACTGCGAGGATGTCCTCGTGGACGAAAACCTCCGGCGACTGTACGGAGCCGATGTCCGGAGGATCTCCTTCTCCTCCGGCGGCAGAGGGTATTCTGCGGTCGTGCCGCTGTTCTCATAAGTGCCCCCGAATACGTGTTCGAAAAAGGAGATGCGAATCCATGCTGATCGAAAGAAAAGCGCTGCAAACACTGCTCTACACGATGCTGACCTGCCCGTGCCCCGTCGGGGAGGAGCATGAGCGCGCCCTCGTCGACGCATTCCTGTCGTCGGACGCGGATTCCCTGGACTACGACGTTTTTCTCTCCATCGCCGACCGAAACCCCGTTCCCACCCCCCTGCATCTTTTCCTGCGGTTCCTCGCCGACGGGAGAGACATTCCCTTCGCGAGCGACATCGTCTTTTCCGATGTCCTGCGCTATTTCGGAGGACACTATCATTGGGAGCGTTCGATTCAATCCTTCAACCCGCTGACGATGCGGGACTCCGCCTCCTACCTGATCGGACACATGTTCCTTCCGGTCGCGGTCGTCTCCGGAAGCGAAGGACGGCAGGCCCTCTGGAAATCGGACGAGGCCTCCGTCCTGTTCACGGAGACGCTTGCCTTCCCGGGAGTTCCCCTCGCGGAGGACGGTCTTTTCGCCCTGCACCTCGGAGGTCTCGTCGCCCGGCTCTCAGTGGCCGAGGCCGAGATGCTGCAACAACACGCCCTTCTGCTGAAGGACATGGTCCGCCTCGCCCGGGAGACGCCTGAAATAGACTGCTCGCGGTTCTATTTCGGCAGAGACCACCGGGAGGCGACACTCTTCCGCCTCGAACGCAACGGCGTTCTGTAACTCCTGCAAGAGACGGG
>DIMS01000014.1:0-14811 GCA_002425685.1 Synergistaceae bacterium UBA5560
GATGTGTGCCTGGGACGTGTCCCTTGCCGGATGCGGGGAGTTCTCTTGTGAACCCTGCGCCGCGAACCGTGGACTTTAAACAGTGAACTGCGACTGAGACATCCTTCCCGTCAAACGCTCTTTCCGCCGAACATCGAAACAAACGCCCTGTCGCGCCCTTTTGTGCGGACGTCCAAAAAACGTCCGAATTCCTCCCCGAAGGTTCTTGCTCTGGTCCGATGCGAAAGAACACATTCTTTTCTATGATGCGAATGAAGGAAGTACGGCATTTCGGCGCGACCGGCGAGCGGCGTGCCCCGACGTGTCGTCAAAGGCACGGACAACGTGTGAGAAGGCGGAACGGGGTACGGAAGAGGGAAACGTGTGCGGCGGTGGTGGGGAACTCCGGAGACCGCCGCGCCGGGGTGGTTCGAATGCGCCGGAGGGCGCGGGGAAGGGAGGCGCATCATGCGGTTGGAACTGCACGAGGTCGTCATTCGGCGCATCGAGTGGGGCGACAGGACGGGGGCCTGGAACGGCGTCCTGACGGTGAACCGCGAGGAGGCCGCCGCGGAAGTGGCGAAGAACGAGCGTTTTGCGTCGGTACGCCTCGATCTGGCCCATCCGGGCGAGAAGGTGCGGATCATTCCGGTGAAGGATGTGGTGGAACCGCGGGTGAAACTTGCCCGGTCGGGGGAGCCCCTCGGCTATTTTCCGGGATTCTTCGCTCCCGCGGGAACCGCGGGGAAGGGGCTCACCCTGGTGCTGCGGGGTGCCGCGGTGGTGACCTGCGGTCCCATCGTGGCCTTTCAGGAAGGGTTCATCGACATGTCCGGCCCGGGGGCGGCCTACACGCCCTTCTCCGAGACGGCGAATCTGGTTCTCACCGTGGAGCCCGATCCGCGCCTGACGAAGCACGCCTACGAGGAGGCGCTCCGGCTCGCGGGGCTGCGCCTGGCGGTGTACCTCGCCACGGCGGCCAGGAACGCGACGCCGGACGCGATCTCCGTTTACGAGAAGGGCAACGTGACCGACGAGGCGATCCGCCTGCCCGATCTTCCTCGGGTGCTCCACGTCTGCATGGCCATCACCCAAGGGCTCCTGCACGACACCTTCGTGCACGGCGGGGACATGAAGGCCTCCCTTCCCGTGCTGCTCCATCCCAATGAAGTGCTGGACGGGGCGGTGGTCTCGGGCAACTGCGTCTCCGCCTGCGACAAAAACACCACCTGGCACCACCAGAACGATCCCGTAGTGCGCGCGCTCTATCGGCGCCACGGCGAGGACCTCAACTTCCTCGGCGTGGTGGTCACCCCCGAGGATGTGCGTCTCGCGGGGAAGGAACGGGCCGCCTCCATGAACGCGGCCCTTGCGGAGAGCCTCGGCGCCACCGGCGTGATCATCACCGAGGAGGGGTACGGCAATCCCGACACCGATCTCTGCCTTAACGCCAAGCAGATGGAGCGCCGGGGCATTCGCACGGTGATCATCGCCGACGAGGCGGCGGGCACGGACGGCGCGAGCCAGGGGCTTGCGGATTCCACCCCGGAGATAGCAGCCTTCGTCTCCACGGGCAACGTGAACGAGATGATCGAGGTACCCGCCATGGAGCGTGTGCTCGGCTATCCCGACGCCATCGCTCTTCTCTCCGGGGGCGCCCCGGAGAGCCTGCGTTCCGACGGCAGCATGTTCGTTGAGCTGCAGTCCGTCATCGGTTCCACCTGCGAGCTCGGCGCCGGTCGCTGGGGCTGCGCGGAATTCTAGGCGTGTCTCGGGAAGGGAGGAACGGACCGTGACGTATCGTATTGTCCACTACACCAACCAGTTCTTCGCGGGGCTCGGCGGGGAGGAGAAGGCGGATCTGCGCCCCCTCGTCCGCCCCGGTGCAGTAGGTCCCGCTCTGGGGCTCGAACAGGCCCTCGGAGGAGAGGCCGTCGTTGTCGCCACGGTGATCTGCGGGGACAACTACATGGCGGAGAACCTCACCTCCGCCACGGAGGAAGTTCTCGCCATGATCCGGGAACACACTCCCGACGCAGTCACCGCGGGACCCGCCTTCAACGCCGGGCGGTACGGAACAGCCTGCGGCGCCGTGCTGGAGAAGGCCGCCGCCGTGCTGAAGGTCCCCGTCGTGAGCGGCATGTACCCGGAGAATCCCGGCGTGGAACTCTACGGCAGGAACGTGGTTCTCGTGAAAACCGGCGACAGTGCCCGGGGCATGAAGGACGCCCTGGCGAAGATGGCGGAGGTGACGCGCAAACTCCTCCGCAAGGAGTCCCTCGGTCCGGCGAAGGAGAGCGGCCTGCTCCCCCGGGGAATCCGGCGGAACGTCCTTCACGAGAAGAACGGCGCGGAGCGGGCGGTGGAGATGCTTCTGGCCCGCCTGCAACAGCAGACCTTCGCCACAGAGTACCCCATGCCGACCTTCCGGAGGATTTCCCCGGCGCCTCCCGTGGGGGATCTGCGCAGGGCCACCATCGCCCTCGTCTCCTCCGGCGGCGTCGTTCCCAAGGGCAACCCGGACCGCATCCGGGTCTCCTCCGCGGAATCCTACGGCGCCTACGACATCAGCGCACTGACGGACTTGACCCCCGAGAACTACGAATCCATCCACGGCGGCTACGACCGGGTATGGGCGAACGTGGACCCTGACGTGGTGATCCCCCTGGACGTGATGCGCGCCCTGGAAAGAGAGGGCGCCTACGGCAAACTGCACCCCGTGCTCTACACCACCACCGGAACGGGAACCTCCGTGGCGCATGCGGAGCGCTTCGGCAGGGAGATCGGTGCCGCCCTCAGGGAGGCCGGTGTTGACGCGGTGATTCTCACCTCCACCTGAGGCACCTGCACTCGATGCGGCGCATCGATGACGCGGGAGATTGAAGCAGCGGCGAACATTCCGGTGGTGCAGATCGCCACCATCGTGCCCATCATGCTCACCGTCGGGGCGAACCGTATTGTCCCCGGCGTGGCGATACCTCATCCCGTGGGAAACCCCGCCGCGGGACCCGAGGAAGACCAGGCAGTGCGGCGAAACCTTCTTCTGCGGGCTTTCACCGCCATGACCACCCCCGTGACGGAGCAGACTCTCTTCTGATCGGCGGAATGCAGAAGGGCAGCGGGGATTTTCGCCCCCCGCCTTTTTTCGCGGGCG
The DNA here is from genome assembly GCA_002425685.1 of Synergistaceae bacterium UBA5560. Lineage (GTDB taxonomy): Bacteria > Synergistota > Synergistia > Synergistales > Aminiphilaceae > Aminiphilus. The sequence continues at coordinate 3,134 of DIMS01000014.1, forward strand.
ACTTTTTCGGCAGCGGGGCGGAGGTGACGCAACAACGAAGAGAGGAGTGCGCGGCGGCCTGTACCCGTCCGCGCAGCTTCTCCTTTTCCGGTGCCGGTTTCTCTCGGGAAGAGCATCTTTTCTTTTCGGGGTGTTTCTGCGACGATGGCTTCCGGAAACGCCCCACGCGGAGTTCGACTTCCGGATTCTGCCCCGGCGGGAATCCGGAGCGCAAAGCGACGAGGCTTCGACACGAAGAAGGGAGGAACGGACGTGAAGGTGCTGTGGCTTTCCCGCAAGGATGTGGAGGACCTGGGCATTCCCGTGCGCGACGTCACCGAGGTGGTGGAGTCGGGATTCCGTCTCAAGGGGGAGGGTAAGGTGGAGATGCCGGCGAAGATCGGCATCCACACCAGGAAGGACTGCTTCATTCACGCCATGCCCGCCTATGTGGGGGGCGACGCGGATCTGGCGGGAATGAAGTGGGTCTCGGGCTATCCGCCGAACCAGGCCAAGGGATTGCCCTACATCACGGGTATCTGGTGCCTCAACGACAGCGAGACGGGCTTTCTCAAGGCCATTCTTGACGCGAGCTGGATCACCGCCTGGCGCACAGGATCGGCGAGTGCCGTCTGCGCCCGCCATCTCGCCTCGCCCGAGGCGCGCACTCTCGCCGTCGTCGGGCTGGGTGTCCAGGGGCGGACCAACTTCGCCGCCATCAAGGACGTGCTCCCCTCCATCTCCCGCGCCCAGGTGTACGACGCCTTTCCCGAACAGATGAAGCGCTTCGTGGCGGACGTGTCCCCCGGCGCGCCCGACGTGGAGTTCGTCGTCGCTCCGGACGTGCAGAGCTGCGTGCGGGACGCGGACATCGTGGTCACCTGCACGCCCATCGTCGCGGACCCGCAGCGGTTCATCCCCGTCGACTGGCTCAAGAAGGACGTGCTCTGCATCTCCGTGGACTACGACGCCGCCTTCGAGGCGCCGGTCATGAAGGACGCCCGCATCTTCGTCTGCGACGACCGCCACCAGTACCTCTGGACCCAGGAGCACGGCGTCTATTTCCAGAAGGGCTATCCCCAGGAGGCGGACCTCTACGCCGACATGGGCGACATCTGCGCCGGCACAAAGCCCCCCGTGCGTGAAGGCCGCCGCGCCGCAGTGCTCATGGGCATCGCCAGCCACGACGTGATGACCGGCCATCTGATCTGGCGCAAGGCCATCGAGGCCGGAAAGGGCATCGAGCTGGAGCTGTAGCCTCCGCCCCGGACAAACGACGTTCCCGGAATGTCCCGTGCGCGTTCTCGCGGGACTTCCGGGAATGTTTTGTTTTGCGGGTTCCTCCCCTCTGGTGCAGTGCCCCGAAGGTGAGCAAAGGTACCGAGCTGAAGTTGTGTAGCCTCTGCTTCGGGGGAAGGCCCGAGGAAACGGCGGGTTCCTGCAATGCGCCTCTCACGATGCCGTTTTGACGGCCGTCATGGTTGGGAGTATGCTTCTCCTCGAAACACTCGTGACGAGGAGGCGGTGAAGATGAGCAAAGTGGTTCTTGTTCCTCTCGCGGAGGGGTTCGAGGAGATCGAGGCGGTCACCGTCATCGACGTGCTGCGCCGGGCCGGCCTCGACGTGGTGACGGCATCGGCGGACGACCATGCGGTGCGGGGAGCCCACGGCGTGCGGATCGCCGCGGAGACGACGCTCGCGGCCTGTTCGGATCGGGATTTCGATATGATCGTCCTTCCCGGCGGCATGCCCGGGGCGGCGAATCTGGTGGCATCCAAGCCGTTGCAGGCGCTGCTGCGGCGGCATACCGAGGCGGGGCGTCCCCTGGGGGCGATCTGCGCCGCTCCCGCAGTGGTTCTGCACGTTCTGGGCCATCTCGGAAAGGAAAAGGTCGCCTGCTATCCCACCTTCCGGGAGCGGCTCGATCCGGCGAACCGCACGGAGGAACGGGTCTGTGTGAGCGAGAAGCTCGTGACCGGCGCGGCGCCGGGTGCGGCCATGGAGTTCGCCCTCGCCCTCGTGGCGTTTCTCTCGGGCGAGGTGAAGGCGGACGAGCTGGCGGCGGCGATGCTGGTGAAACGGGAGTGAGGTGAAGTCCCGGGGACGGTCCGCTTTCCCGGGAGAGTGTCCGGTGGGGGCGTGCCGTGCGCAGTTGTCGCGAAGGCGCCCTCCGGGTTGTGTGTCCGTGATGGACCCGGCGCGTTTGTGTTTTCCGTCTCGCCCGGTCGTCGCGGAAGAAGATTTTCCCGGCGGTTTCAGCCGCCGGGTGTTTTTTCCGCGTGGAGCGAGGAGGGTGACGCAAGGAAAGACTCCTGCGCGGAAGATGCGGAGGAAGAATGTGTGTTGCAAGGACTTTCAAAGGAAGGTGATCTCTTGTGGAGAAACGAATGTTCTTTCTGCTTGTTCTGAGCGTCCTTCTCCTCTTTCCCCTTGCCGCGTTCGCCGCTGATTTCAAGGAGCACCGCACGGCATCCGGCCCCTTCGACGTGGCCTGGTTCGAAGCGGGAAAGGACGGCGTTCCCCTGGTCTTCGTGCACGGCTGGTGCGGTGATCACACGGCGTGGGAATACCAGACGGCGTTCTTCGCGACGTCGCACCGGATTCTCGCGATCGATCTTCCGGGCCACGGTGCGAGCAGTGCTCCCGATGTGCCCTACACCATGGACGCTTTTGTCACGGCCGTCTCGGATGTGATGGCCGCGGCGGAGATCGACAAAGCCGTGCTCGTCGGGCAGAGCCTGGGGGCCGAGGTCTGCCGGAGATTTGCCGAACGCTTTCCCGAGCGCACGGCAGCGGTAGTCCTCGTCGAGGGAGCCTTTGTTTTTCCTCCCGAGAGCGAGGAGGACCGAAAAGCCCTGCAGGCGGAATACGACAACCTCGCTGCGGGATTCGGCGGCGCGTCGCACGACGAGAGCATGCGAACCTTCGTAGGCCTCTTGTGGGTTCCGGAGACCCCCGAGAAGACCCGGGAAAAGTTTCTCTCCCTGATGACCGAGACCTCGCCCATAGTGGCGAGGCGAGCCATGGATGATCTGCTTCGGGTGGATCACTGGGTGGATCTCCCGGCCGTGACGGTACCCGCGCTCGCCGTCTACGCCGGACATACCGCGGAGACGGAACCCGGGCTCGAGGTGAATCTGAGAAAATACTTCGCGGACCTCCGGTACGAAGAGGTTGCGAAAGGGTACCATTTTGTGATGCACGAGAACCCCGACGAGGTGAACGCCCGCATCGACGCGTTTCTGAAGGACCTCCGCTAGGAGGTGCGTCAGGCGAGATCCAGGGTGAGGAGCACGTCCTTTCCGGCCGTCACGGTTCCCGAGGCGGCCGAAAAGGACGCCACCAGGGCCATGTTCGTCACCAGGACGGGAGAGAGCGCGGAGGGCGCCCTGGTCCGGATTGCGTCGAAATCGCAGCGGACGATGGGATCACCCGCCGCGACCCGGTCTCCCTCGGCGGCGAGGCGGACAAAACCCTCCCCCCGAAGCGCCACGGTCTCGACGCCGATGTGAACGAGCACTTCGACGCCCTCGGGCGTCCGGATGCCGAAGGCGTGTCCCGTGGCGAAGAGCGCCACGAGTTCGCCCGCGCAGGGAGCCACCACCATGCCGTCACCGGCGGGATCGGGCTCGACGGCGACGCCGTCTCCGGCCATGCGTTCCGCGAAGACCGGATCGGGCACCTCCTCCAGGGAAACGACCCGTCCTGAAAGGGGTGCCAGCAGGATAACGCGTTTTTTCCCGAAGCCGAACATGCCGATCCCTCCCGTTTGTCCCGTCTCCCTTTCCGTTTATGTCCGTTCGCTGTCTCTTGCGTGCGCGTTCAGAAGAGCAGCGATGCGGCATCGTCGTCGACGATGACCGTGGCGTTCGGGTGGAGCTGCAGCACCGACGCGGGAAGATCCGGCGTCACGGCCCCGAGGACGGCGCCCCGGATGGCCTCGGCCTTTTCCGGCCCCGAGGCGAGGAGGAGAAGGCGCCGGGCGCTCATGATGGTCTTGATTCCCATGCTGACGGCACTTTGGGGAACCTCTCCGGCGGAGGCGAAGAATCGGGCGTTCGCCTCGATGGTGCTCGGCGCGAGCCGGACCACGTGGGTCCCCTTTTCAAACTTCACGTCCGGCTCGTTGAAGCCGATGTGGCCGTCCCTGCCGAGGCCGAGAATCTGCAAATCCACTCCTCCGGCTCTTCGGACGGCCTCTTCGTAGCGCTCGCATTCGGCGGCGATGTCCGGTGCGTCCCCCCTCGGAATGTGGCGCTGCCCGGGGGGAATGGGGACGAACCGGAAGAAGTGCTCCTCCATGTAGCTGTGATAGCTGTCGGGATGCCCCGGGGCGAGTCCCACGTACTCGTCGAGGTTGAAGGTGGTGACGCCGGAGAAATCCACGTCTCCGGCCTGGTGAAGCCGCACCAGTTCCCGGTAGAGCCCCTTCGGCGTGTCTCCCGTGGCGAGGCCGAGCACGCACCGGGGGTTCAGGATCACCCGGCTCGCCACGATGTAGGAGGCCTTGCGGCTCATCTGGTCATAATTCCGTGCAGTCACGACGCGCATGGTCGTCGAAGACCTCCTCTCCTGCAACGAAGGTTTTTCGCACTCGCCAGGACTCGTCGAGGAGGACGAAATCCGCCCGACAGCCCGGCTCGATGCGCCCGCGGTCCTTCTCTCCCAGAAGGCGGGCGGGGTTCCCGGAGACGAGCCGCACCGCCTCCCAGAGGGGAAGCCCCGTCTCGGCGGCAAAGTTCCGAAGCGCCCGGTCGAGCGTGAGGAGACTTCCTGCGATGGTGCCGTCGGGAAGCGTCGCCTCCTCTCCGTGGACCGTCACGGTCTGCCCTCCCAGGTCCCATGTCCCCTCGCCGAGGCAGGAGCCGCGCATGGCGTCGGAGACGAGCACGAGCCGGTCCTTTCCTTTCATGGCCAGAACGAGTCGGAAGACTGCGGGGTGGGTGTGGACGCCGTCGGCGATGAGTTCGCAGGTGACATCCGCGTCGAGGGCGGCCCCGGGCAGCCCGGGCCTGCGGTGGTGAAAGGGGACCATGCCGTTGAAGAGGTGCGTGGCGCTTTTGGCGCCGCGGCGGAATGCCTCCATGGCCAGTTCGTAGGTGGCGGAGGAGTGCCCCAGGGAGGGAACGATTTCCGCTTCCCGCAGTGCATCAAGAAAACGCCACTCCTCGTCCTCCTCGGGAGCGAAGGTGACGAGGCGCAGCGCCTGCTGCCAGCGCCGCACGAAGTCCGGATCGGGGCGCCGAACGAAGGTGCCGTCCTGGGCCCCGAGGCGGCTGCGGCTGAGAAAGGGCCCCTCCAGGTGCGCTCCGAGCACCCGGGCACCGCGTCGCGGCGGCGTGGTCATGGCGGTGTGCACCGCCTGGAGTGCCGCGTCTATATGGGGTTCGTCCATGGTCATGGTGGTGGGGCAGAAGGCGGTCACGCCGTGGGCGGTGAGCGCTTCGGCAATGCGTTCCAGCGAGGCGGAGGAGGCATCCATGGTGTCGGCGCCGCAGACGCCGTGGGCGTGGATGTCCAGAAACCCCGGGATGACCCAGGCGCCCTCCGCCTTCGTGACGCTCTCCACGTCGGAGGGAACCGCGCCTTCCGGCACGATGTCCCTGATGCGGTCGTCGAAGAGAAGGGCCTTCCCCTCGCACCAGGTTCTGCCCGTAAGGATCTTGCCGCCTCTGAGGGCCTTCATGGCGTTTCCTCCTCCCTCTCCGTGATGATGAGGCTCTTTGCCGGCGTGTCTCCGCTTCGGCCCCGCTGTGGCTGCTGCGTGCCCGGGGGTGTTTCCGTCCCGCCCCCCTTTGCCACGCCGAAGCGGCGATTTTCGGGATCCGTCGTTCCGATGGGTGGAGAACCCGCCCGCGGAGAGGCGTCTGCGCGTCTCACCGTTTCTTCAGATAGCGTCTCATGGCGTCCGCGAGCAGCTCCGCCTTGGTGCCGATGACGATCTGCATCACCTTCGCGCTCGGGCGGACGAGTCCCGTCGCGCCGAGCGCCTTGATCGCCGCCTCCTCCACGACGGCGCCGTCCTTCAGGGTGAGGCGGAGCCTGGTGATGCAGGCGTCGATCTGTTCCACGTTCTCCGGTCCGCCGAGCCTGGCCATGTAGGCCGCGGCGAGTTCCGCCAGATCCTCCATGGAGGAGGCCTTCGCGGTCATGCCCGCCGCGTCCGCCTCGCGCCCCGGCGTGGGAAGGTTCATGGCGCGGATGATGAGCACGAAGAGGAAATAGTAGAGCGCGGCGAAGACGAGGCCGAGGGGGATGAGCATCCACCCCTTCGTGGAGAGGCCGTAGTTGAGCACGTAGTCGATGGCCCCCGCGGAGAAGCCGAATCCGTGATGCACCCCCAGAAATTCGCACATCGCGAGGGAGAGCCCCGTCAGCACCGAGTGGGCCACGTAGAGGACGGGGGCGAGGAACATGAAGGCGAACTCGATGGGCTCGGTGATGCCCGTGAGGAAGGAGGTGAGCGCCACGCTGAGCAGAATGCCCGCCACGGCCTTCCGGTTCGCCGACCGGGAGGTGATGTACATGGCGAGGGCCGCCGCGGGGAGCACCGCCACGGGAAGCATCAACGCCTTGCCGAGTTTCTGCAGACTTCCGAGCATCTGTCGCACCCTCTTTTCGTGGAATTTCGGATCACTGGCCCCGGTAAACGTTTTCACCGTTCCGGGATGCCTAAATCCCGAAGGAAACCTCGTACTTGAAGCGCTTTCCTCGATAGATGCACTTGGAGTACTCCACCGGCGTTTTCGGGGCTGCGTAGGCGACCCGCCGGAAGAGCAGGAGGGGTGTCCCCGGGGCGAGGTCCAGGTGCTCCGCCTCGAAATCGGAACAGAGCACGGGCTCGATGGTCTGCCGTGCGTGGGAGAGCTGCACGCCGAAACGGGTCCGCATGAGCGCGTAGAGAGATTTTCCCTCCAGAAGCTCCCGGGAGAATTCCGGAAAACGGCACGCGGGAATCCAGACGTTTTCCAGCGAGAAGGGTTCGTCCTCCACGAAGCGCAGGCGAAGGATGTTGAAGACCGTTCCCTCTCCGGAATCGATCTCCAGGGCCTCGCGAATGGTTCGGGACGCCTCCTCGCGTTCGAAGAGGAGGATTTTCGTCCGCGATGCCAGGCCGGCGGCGCGGATGTTGTCGGAAAACCCCGCCAGATGGGAGGACGTGCAGGCCGATTTGGGATGAGCCACGAACGTTCCCCGTCCCCGCTCCCGGTAGAGGATGCCCTCGTTCACCAGGGCCGTGACGGCCTTGCCCGCGGTCATGCGGCTGATGGCGAAGCACTCGCAGAGATCGCGCTCCGAGGGGACGGGATCGCCCGGGGAGAGTTCGCCGTTGTCGATCATCTCCTGGAGCGCTTCCTTGATCTGGTAGTAGAGCGGGATCGGGCTGTTCTTGTCCAGTTTGCGCAGGAAAATCACCTCCCGGAGGGTTTTTGGGGTTCTTTTGGATATATTGTCTTGTTGACATGTGGACTATACCACTTGAGGCCCAAGGAGGCAATCCCTTTTGCGGGCGCCTCTGGGGTATACTGAAAAAACAGGGCGGGGGAGTCCTTTCCCCAAGCGCCCTTTCGTCTCCGGCCGGGCGGGCGCCCCCGGAGACGCCCATCTTTGCGAACACGGGGGGACCCGGATGAACGAGAGAGAGGCTCAGGACACGAGGACGGACAGGGAGGCGGAGGCGCGGTACGCCGCCCTGGACGAGCCCGAAAAACTGGTGGTGCGCTCCGCGGCGGTGGCGTATGTTCCGCTGAACGAGGCGGGGTTCTCGAAATTCTTCGGCTTCGCGTTTCCCGAGACGTTTGCCCGGACCGGCGTGTTGCGGGCGCCCCAGCGCCTGATCAAGAGCCTGGTGTCGAAGGGAGTGCTGCAGGATGCGGGCAAGCTCCGGTGGCGGTGCGCTCCCGAGCTTGTGGACACGGCCTTCCGTGATGCGGTGTCGCGGAAGGAGCTGACGCAGCTGCTCTACGCGGTGCGCCGCGTCGTGCCCGTTCCGCTCCGCTTCGGCCAGGAGGTGTACGAGAACGCGGATGACCTTGTCCGGGGCTTGCGCTACGCCCTCTTCAGCGGCGAAGAGGAGACGTTCCTCCGCCTTTTCAAGGGGCCGAGGCTTTCGGACGGCGAACGGACGGCTCCGGCGTCGCTCGTGAGTGCTCTTCTGGCCGTTCCGGAAAATCTCCCCTTTTTTCTGGGCCTGTCCGAACGTGCCGTCACTGTGCTGGCGGGGTTTTTCACCTCGGATGCGCTGCGGTTTCTTCGGCCGCTTCCTCCGCTGCTTTCCTTTCTGCGCGCCGCTCTGCGAAAATACCCGGGGTCTTCCTACCTCATTTCCCTCGCCGCCGCCGAGGGGGTGCTCCGGGGCGACCGGGAGGTTGCAGAGGAGGCGCGTGCGCGTTTCGCAAAACTGCCGTCACCCCTTCCGGGGGAACTCCTCGCCTGGGACAGCTCCTTCGCGGCGCTGCGGCTCCTGACGGAGGATGGCAGCGCCGCAGCGGCAGCGGCCCGGTACGAGCAGGCTCTGGAAGAGTTTTTTCCGAAGGGGAAAAAGGGTCCCCTTCCCTTTCTCTTCGCCCTTTTCTATCCCCTGGCGCGCATCGCCTGCGGCGACAGGGCAAGCCTGGGGCGCGCCTACGACTACGGTGTGGCCTGCCAGGAGGCGTCCGGCAACGTTCCTTTCGCGAATGCCCCTTTCATCGCCGCGGTGACGGCGGCCTTCTTCCTGCGGCCCACCGAGCCTGTCTTTGCCCCTGAGCAGGGGGAGTCCGCCAGAGCGGAGAAACCCGGGGAACTGCTGGCGTCTCTGCTAGTGGCGGAGGCGCGGCGTGCGGAGAAGGAGCGCGTGCGAGAGGGGGACCTTCACCCCATCGAAAGCCTGTTTCTCGCCCTCGGCGCCGCCTGGACCGGAGCGAGTGTTTCCGAGGAGTACCTTGCTTTTCTGGAGAAGCTGACGAAGAAGCTCTTCGCCTGCGGCTATGCGTGGCTTGGGGGCGAGTGCGCGGCGGCGCTGCGGGCTCTCGGATACGCCGGATCGATGGAGGGCGTGCCGCCGATGGAAGAAGGTTTCCGCCTGGTGAGGCTCTGGAAGCGCCGTTCGTCCTGGGAGGTGGCGCTCGCCGGGCTGGAACAGGTGGCGATGGGGCCGGGAGAGGCGGAGGGGGATGAGAAACAGGCGGCGTCCAAGCGCCTCGCGTGGCATCTGATTCTGAAGTCCTCGTCGCTCACGGGGGGGCTTGCCGTGCAGATCGAGCCTCTGGAACAATCCTCCCGGGGGCGGACCTGGAGCAAGGGGCGCAAGGTGGCGCTCAAGCGGCTCTCCCGGGACCGAAAGAGCGTTCCCTACCTGACGCTTCAGGATCACCGCGTCTGCGACAGTCTTGAGGAAAACAAGTATTACACTCCCTTCGGCGTCGGTTCCACCTACGACTTCGATCTTTCCCGGGCGCTGGAGGCGCTGCAGGGACATCCCCTGCTCTTCCGGAGCGACGACCCCTCGGCGCGGCTGGAGATCGTGGCGACGGAGCCGCGCCTGGAGACCACCCGCACGGACGGGGGGGTCCGCCTGCGGATCGTTCCCTGGTTCTCCTCGGAGAACTCCTGGAGCCTCTTCGAGGAAAGCCGCTTCCGGCTTCGCCTTGTGCGCCCCCGGCAGCACCATCTGGACCTCGCCCAGCTTCTCGGCAGGCAGGGGACGCTTTTTCCGGCGGGGGCGCTCCCCCGCCTCGCCGCGTCGCTTTCACAGCTTGCTTCTTTCGTGGAAATCCGCACCGACCTGGAGGGAGTGGTGACCCGGGAGGAGATTCTTCCGGGAGATCCTCGTCCGGTGGTGCAGCTCATTCCCTCTCCGCCGGGCTTTCTGGTGGAACTCTTCGTCCGTCCTCTCGGTCTCGACGGGCCGCTCTGCAAGGCCGGAAAAGGAGGCGTCACCGTCTTCGGCCTCCGGGAGGAGGCCCGGGGCGTGGCGCAGCGCTCCTTCGCCGACGAGGAGGAGCGGGCCCGGTTTTTCCGGGAATCCTGTCCCTCCCTCGACCGGGGGGAGCAGCTCGCGCCGGATCAGTGGCGCTTCGACGATCCCGAGGACTGCCTGGAGTTCCTCCTCGAACTGGAGGAACAGGGCGACCGGGTGAACGTCGAGTGGCCCTCGGGGGGGCGCCTGGAAGTGCGGCGCCTTGTGGGACACGAGGAGTTCCGGGCCTCCCTCCGGGGAGAACGGAACTGGTTCGCCCTCTCCGGCACGGTGGAGGTGGACGAGGAGACTGTGCTGGACCTGCGTCAGCTTCTGGACCTGATGGAGAAAAATCGGGGACGCTTTCTTCCCCTGGGCAAGGGAGGCTTTCTCTCCCTCACCCGGGAGTTCCGGCGGCGACTGGACGAGCTGGCCCTTTTGGGAGAGGTCAAGGGAAAGGATCTGCGCTTCTCGCCCCTGGCGGCGCCGTTTCTGGAGGAGCTGGAGGCGGAGACCCCGGGGCTCGTCAAGGACGAGGCATGGGAGGTGCGGATGGACCTGCTCCGGGAGGCGTCCACGCTCACCCCGGAGCTTCCCGCCACGTTTCGGGGAGAGCTGCGCCCCTACCAGCAGGACGGCTTCCGCTGGCTCTGCCGCCTCGCCCACTGGGGCGGCGGTGCGTGCCTCGCGGACGACATGGGGCTGGGCAAGACCGTCCAGGCCCTGGCACTGTTGCTCTCCCGGGCGAATCTGGGGCCGTCCCTCGTGGTGGCACCCACCTCCGTGGCGGCCAACTGGACGAGCGAGGCCGCACGCTTCGCCCCCTCCCTGCGCGTGCACGATTTCCGGCGGAACGACCGGGAGCGTCTCGTGGCGGAACTCGCCCCCTTCGACGTGGTGGTGACGAGCTACGGCCTGCTCCTCGGCGAGGAAAAACTCCTCTCCCGCCCCCAGTGGAACGTGGTCATCCTCGACGAGGCCCAGGCGATCAAGAACGCCGGGGCGAAGCGCACCGCCGCGGCGTTCTCCCTGAACGCCTCCTTCCGCATGGCCACCACGGGAACGCCCGTGGAGAACAACCTGGGGGAACTCTGGAGCCTCTTCCGCTTTCTCAACCCCGGCCTGCTCGGCTCCGCCCAGTCCTTCGCCCGACGTTTCGCCGCGCCCATCGAGAAAGAGGGGGACCGCACCGCCCGGGTGCGCCTCCGGCGTCTTCTCGCCCCCTTCCTGCTCCGGAGAACCAAGGAGGCCGTGCTGGAGGAGCTGCCGGAGAAGACCGAAGTGCTCCTCACGGTGGACCTCTCCGAGGAAGAGCGGGCGCTCTACGAGTCGGTCCGCCGCCGCGCCCTGGAGACCATCGAGCAGGACGCCGGAGAGGAGCGGGACCGCCGGTTCCGCATCCTGGCGGAACTCATGCGGCTCCGACGGGCCTGCTGCAATCCACGGCTCGTGCTGGAGGAGACGGAGCTGCCCAGCGCCAAGCTCGATGCCTTTGCGGAGCTGGTGGAGGATCTCCGGGCGAACCGTCACCGTGCCCTCGTCTTCAGCCAGTTCACGGGTCACCTGGCCCTGTTGCGCCAGTATCTGGACTCGGAGGGAATTCCCTATCAGTACCTGGACGGCGCAACGCCTCCGGAGGCGCGCCGCCGCGCCGTGGACGCCTTTCAGAGCGGCAGCGGCGACGTCTTTCTCATCAGCCTTCGAGCGGGCGGCACGGGGCTCAATCTCACCGCCGCGGACTACGTGATCCACATGGACC
>DIMS01000014.1:14827-22599 GCA_002425685.1 Synergistaceae bacterium UBA5560
GGTGGAACCCCGCCGTGGAGGATCAGGCCTCGGACCGGGCGCACCGCATCGGCCAGAAGCGCCCCGTCACGATCTACCGTGTGGTGGCCAGGGACACCGTGGAGGAGAAGATTCTCGATCTGCACCGCACCAAGCGGGAACTCGCCGAGGGCTTGCTCGAGGGGACCGACGCGGCGGTGCGCCTCTCCACGGAAGATCTGGTAGCCCTCTTCCGGGAGGAATCCGCGTGAGCGGACCCGGNNGAGTTCTACGGCCTCTTCTGGCCCGGCAAGAATGCCGCGAAAGACCTGGCGGCGGCCCCGCCCGCGGGGCGCCTCCGCCCCTGCCCTGAGGAGAGCGTGGACTGGGAGCGCACACGGAACCGCATGATCGAGGGAGAGAACCTGGCGGTGCTCAAGCTCCTCCGGAAGGACTGCGAGGGCCGGGTGAAACTCGTTTACATCGATCCCCCTTACAACACGGGAAAGGATTTCGTCTACGCCGACGACTACCGGAGAGAGGCGCCGAAAAATGCTCCGCGGCGCGGCGGAAACGGTGGCGCGGAGGGCGCGTCCCGGCAGGAGGCGGAGGAGCGGCGCCATGCGGCGTGGCTTTCCATGATGTATCCGCGGCTTCTCGCGGCCCGGGACCTTCTGGCCCGGGAGGGGGTGCTCTTCGTCTCCTGCGACGAAGGGGAGCATCCCCGCCTGCGGCTGCTTCTGGACGAGATCCTCGGCGGAGCGAATTTCGTGGGGGACCTGGTCTGGGCGGGGGGGCGCAAGAACGATTCGCGCCTCCTCTCGGTCTCCCACGAGTACATCGTCTGCTACGTCCGGGACGCGGCGTTTCTGAAAGAGCTGGGTGTCCGGTGGCGGCAGCGCAAGAGGGGGCTGGAGGAGATCTATGCCCAGTACCGGAAGCTGCGGCGGCGCTTCCGAAGCGATCATGCCGCCGTGACCGCCGCGATGAAGGCCTGGTTCGCCGCCCTTCCCGACGAGGCTCCCGCCAAGGCCCACCGCCACTACTCCTGTGCCGATGCGCGGGGGCTCTACTTTCCGGACAACATCTCCTGGCCCGGCGGCGGCGGTCCCCGGTTCGAGGTGCTCCATCCCCGGACGGGTAGACCCGTGAAAATCCCCTCCCGGGGGTGGATGACCAGCGATCCCGAGAAGATGCGGCGGTGGATCGCCGAGGATCGGGTGCACTTCGGCGACGACGAGACCGCCGTGCCCTGTTTCAAGTCCTATCTGGCCGACCGGGAGGAGCAGGTCCCCTACAGCGTCTTCTACCGGGACGGGCGGGCCGCCACCAAGCGCCTGCGCAGCCTCATGGGAGGAGACTGCTTTGATTTCCCCAAGGACGAGGAGGTGCTGCGCGAGCTGGTGGCCATGGTCACCGATCCCGGCGACCTGGTGCTGGACTTCTTCGCCGGGTCGGGATCGACGGGGCACGCCGTGCTGGCCCAGAACGCCCTCGGCGAAGGGGACCGGCATTTCCTCCTCGTCCAGAGCCCCGAGCCGCTCGACCCAGCCAACAAGGGACAGCGGGACGCCGCGGCCTACTGCGACCGCCTCGACAAACCCCGCACCATCGCGGAACTCGCCAAGGAGCGTCTCCGCCGGGCTGGCCGGGCGGTGGCTCAAGACGCGACACGCCCTGGCCGCGCACGTTCTTCCGGTGAAAACGGAGCGCTTCGTTCGGAGGGAGCAGACTGCACGGAAAAGGGGGAAGCGGCCGAAAGCGGCGGAGAACTCGTGTTCCAGCGTTTCGACGTCCCTCCCGACCTGGGTTTCCGCGTCTACAAGCTCGAACCGTGCGAAAGGGGCGGCGCGAAAGACGAGGGGCCGCTTCCCTGACAGGGACAAGCACGGTTCCTGAGTCTCTTCCTTTTCCTCCCTTCCGCGCGCTCCTTTTCTCGGCCAATTCTCAGTGCGAGTCGGTTTTTCCTGACGTGTGATTTTTTCTGTCTGACAAAACCTTTGCACCCGGCTGTCTGTGCCCGAGCTGTCTTCGGAGGCGTGGCGTGCGTTGTGGCAGAAGGAAGAGATCTCAGGCTCACGCGATCGGGTACGGAGCCTTTCTGCCGACGATCATGTCCACCGGGCCGTGTGCTTCCATCTCGATGTCATCGAACATCCGGCTCTCCGTCGAGGCGAATCCGGCGCGGAGCATGGCCCTCGCCACCGTTCCCCGCTCGAAAGCCATGTCGGATCCCTGCAGCGTCGTGGCCAGCCAGGCCAGCACGGATGCGGCTGGTTTCGTCCGTTCGTGTGTCAGCCCGTCGGACAGAACCATGAAGAGGCCACCGGGGGTGAGGGCGTCGTGCACTTTTCCGACGATGAAGTCCAGCGTGTCGTGGTAGAAATTGAGCGTGTAGTTTGCCATGATGAAATCGTAGCCATCCCCGATGGGATCTTTCGTGTAGTCCCCGCTTATCGTCTCCATGCGGTCTTCGACGCCGTATTCGGCGATGACCTGTTCTGCCACGCGGCAGACCGCCGGTTGATCGAAGAGAACGCACCGCAGCGACGGGTGGGCAGCGGTGACGGCGATGCCGATGATGCCCGGACCCGCTCCCAGGTCCAGCATTCTGGAGAAGGAGGGGAATTCCGGCAGAGAGGCGACATACCCGGCGATTCGCTGTGCTCGTCCGCACCGGCCGTGGTTCAGGCTCGAGCGCGCTCCCGTTGCCCATATCCCCTCGTCGCTGATTTCCGGGGACGGAGTGGGGCCGTCTCGCAGCAGCGCCTCCATGCCGCCCCCGAGCAAAGGCAGAATCCAGCTTTCCATAAAGAGCAGAGACGGGCCGATGGAGGTATCGCTTCCGTCGGTCAGAAACGTCTGGGCCAGGGATGTGTTCCGAAAACGCCCCTCCTTCTTCGAAAGATAGCCCAGGGCAGTGAGTGCATTCAGGAAATGGCCCGTGTTCATCGGGTGGGTGGCGAGCTTTCTTGCGATCTCCTCCGCCGTCTCCGATTCCTGCAGGTGATCGAAGAGATCGAGCCGGATCGCCGTTTTCACCAGTTCCCACTTGACGGCCTCGTAGGGAAGGGCAAACAGTCCGGAACATCCGAAATCCGGGTTTGGCAATGCTTTTTTCATGGGTGTCTCCTTTCGTTCCTCTCGTTTTTTCTTGACTCTCTCCGCCGGAAAAATCGGTCGTGCGCGGCGTCTCAGTCCGTCGCCCCGAGGCGGAACTGTGCGACCACATAGTCTTTTCTGAACCCCCGGAGGAGGGTCGCGAAAAGGAGACGCCAGGCTCGGGGAAGTGCCCTGACATACTGAGCGCACTCCATGAGATAGAAAACGTCCTCCCGCACGTAGTCGTTTCTCCATCCGGTCACGGTGGCGACATCCGGAAGAGCCCATTTCAGAGGTGCGTTCATGTTGCGCAGCGCGTCGTGCCGTGACTGCATTCTTTTGATGAAGGGTCCTACCGCGTCGAAAGCGATGTGCGACCCCGGAAAAGCGTCCGCGATTCGGGCGAAAATGTCTTTCACCTCCGTTTCCTCGAAATACATGAGCACTCCTTCGGCAAGGAACAGTTTCGGGCGGTCCCCGGCGACGCTGCGTATCCGCTCGACCCATCCGTCGTCGAGAATGCTTTCCGCGACGAAGACTCTGCGCGTTTGCTCCTCGAAGAATGTGCGGCGCAGGTCGATCACCTCGGGGAGATCGAGATCGATCCAGAGAAGACGGCCGTTGTCCACCCGCTCGAAGCGCGTGTCCAGCCCTGCCCCGATTTCGATGACGGCGCTTTCGGGGGCCGCCCCCAGGAGACGCGCCACCCATCGATCCAGAACCTGCCCCCGCATCACGCATCCGAGTTGGCTCCGTCCGCCCAAGCCTATGGTCCGGGCGAACTTGTCGAAGTCGTACTCGATGCGCTGCATGATTTCCGCTGCCTTGGGATCCCGGAGCAGGGGCTCCGCCTTGCCGTTTTCCACCGCTCTCGCCCAGAGAGGAATGAACAGTGTTTCGGGAACGCCATCAAGAACCGTTCTGTCGTTTTGCATAGGGACATTTCCTCCTTTCAGAGAAAAAAGCAGGTTGTTAGATTTATCTAACTTAATACACCGCACAAATCCTTCTGTCAAGAAGCAGAAAGGAGTTTACATTCCAAGCGCCACTCCAAGGTCCACTCGGGAGCGTGCAGTTTAAGGGGCAAACCGCCTCTGTCTGAGTGTTTCCAAACCGACTCAAGATCCACCCGGGAGAACCCTGCATCGTGTGCCTGTCTCGGGAGCGGAAATGACCCATTTGCCCGGATGCCCGTATCCGGAAGGCGACGTATAATGGCGTTTTCGGGAGTTCTCCGCCCGGAGCCGTTTTTTCGCTTTCTGCAGGCTCAAGAAGACATTGCTCCTCATCATCCGTAGAGAACGGCAGATGACATTTCGCCTGTTTTGTTTGAAAGGATGACGTTCTCCCCGCTTCGTCACAGGAATGTTCGCTCCGCTTGTTCCGCAAAGAGTTTTATGGCAAACTTGCTGGAAGGCTACACGGTCGGGCATGAACTGTCGAAGGCGGACTCCTGGCAACTTCCCCGAGGAAGCGCAAGGCTCCACCCGGCCCTGACGTCCGGAAGGTCTCTTGAGGAGGCAGAGGTATGTGGGAATCCGAAGGCAACCTATCGAGTCCGAGGGCGCTTCCATGAGCGGAAGCGGAGACCGGCGAGGCGTGCGCCTCCCGGAATTTCTTTTCATCATGCGGCTTTTTCCCGCCCTTGCGGTCCTGCTTTTTCCCCTTCTCGATCCGCTTCCGTCGTCGTCTTCCGCGTCCGCCCGGATCTTCGCCACCGAGAACGACGGCTTCTTTCACTCCTTTTCCGTCTCCGACGGTCTCTCCCAGTCCACGGGGCAGGACATCCTTCAGGACTCCCTGGGGCACCTGTGGATAGGCACCCAGGACGGACTGAACCGCCTCACCGGCAACGGATTCCGCGTCTACCGCAGGGAGGAGGGAAATCCCCGCTCCCTCTCGAACAACGTCATCATGGAACTTTTCGAGGACTCCCGGAAGACCCTGTGGATCGGCACCTTCCAGGGAGGGCTGAATCGCTACGATCCCGCCTCGGATTCCTTCGAACGGTTCACCGCAGGGACCGACGTGCGCTCCCTGCGGTCCGACCAGGTGAGGGATCTCGCCGAGAACGGAAAGGGCGAGCTTCTCGTGGCCACCGACCGGGGGCTCGACATTTTCGATGCGGCGCGCGAGCGGGTCCGGAGGATTTCCGCCACGGACGGCCTCTATGTGGACCGCCTTTTCGTGGACGGGGAGGGAACGGTCTGGATGGGGTGCAACACGGGGCTCGTGCGGCTCAATTCCGACGAGTCGATCTCCGTCTTCTTTCCGCCGCTGGACGGATCGCGACAGGTGGTCTCCCTCACCAGTGGAGAGGGGCGGGAGATTCTCGTCGTCTTCGAGACGGACGCGCTGTTTCTCTTCGATCCCGCCACGGAGCGGTTCCGCCCCTATCCGAGGCGGCATCCGGAGCTGGCGACGGCCAACTATCTCGTGGAGCGCACTTCCCGGGGGACGCTCTGGATCGGGACCTTCGACAAGGGGCTTTTTCGGGACGACGGCCCGGATACGCCGATCCTCCATTTCCGGAGAAACCCCGAATATCCGGGAACCCTCGCGGGGAACGCGGTGCGCAGGCTCTACGAGGACAAAAACGGCCACCTGTGGGTGGGCACCTACTACAACGGCGTGTCGGTCTTCGCTCCGGAGCGGCAGAAATTCCACGTGGTCCGTTCGGACCCGCAGAATTCCGCCTCACTTCTGGACAACATGGTCCGCGGGTTCTGGCTCGACGAGGAGAAGGGCGAACTCTGGGTCGCCACGCTTCAGGGCGTGAGCCGCTGGATTCCCCGGAGTGGAGGATACCGGCGCTACACCGCGGGCGACGGTTTTCCGAAAAATCTGGCCGCACGAGTGCGGGGGATGTACCGCGCGCCGGACGGACGGCTCTTCGTCTTCTGCTTCGGCGGTCTTGCCGTTTACGACGGAGCGCAGGACCGATTCGTTTCCTACGTGCCGCCGGGAGAGCTGCCCGAGGGGTACCGGTCCGACCGGACGCTGGCACTGCACCTGGACCGGTGGGGAAACGAGTGGATCGCCACGGAGGCGGGGGTCTTTCGGCGCGATTCCCGGGGCGAATGGACCCGTTTCGTCCACGATGACGACGACCCGAGGAGCCTGGTGAGCGACTATATCACCCGTTTCTTCGAGGACCGGGAGGGCCGGGTCTGGATTTCCTCCGAGTCCGCGGGGGTGAGCATCTGGACGCCCGGCCTGGATGGATTCGACACGCTGGCCCACCGCATGGGCGATCCGGAGAGCCTGGGGTCGAACAATCTCTTTGCTTTTGCCGAGACCGACGACGCCTTCTGGCTCGGCACCCAGGGAGGCGGCCTTTCGCGCCTCGACAAGGGGACGGGAAAAATCCGAAACTACGGTTTTCAGGAAGGTCTTCCGAACGAGACGATCTACGCGGTGCTTCCCGGCGCGGAGGAGGAGCTGTGGCTCAGCACCAACAACGGTGTTGCTCGATTCAACCCCAGGGACGGGGCCGTGCGGACCTTTGACGAGTACGACGGACTGCAGAGCCGGGAGTTCAACAACTTCGCCTCTTTCCGGAGCGGCGACGGCACGCTCTTTTTAGGCGGCGTGGCGGGGTTCAACTATTTCCGCCCCCAGGAGCCGGACGGTGGTGTTCCTGCCCGGGGTGTCGTGCTCGACGCGCTGCTCGTTCGCGGGGAGAACCGGAACGACGCCTGGATGCTCAACACCGCCGGATCCGTCGATCTCGCTTGGCACGAGAAGGATCTCACCCTGGTGTACTCTCCGGTGGATCTCTCCGCGGGCGACCGCATCGAATTCATGTACCGGCTTGTGGGGTACGACGAGGACTGGAAGCGGGTTGGGCACCGGCGGGTGGCGGAATACACCAACCTTCCCGACGGAGAGTATCTCTTCCGGATCAAGGCGTCCAACGGATCGGGAGAGTGGGGAGAGGACGCCGCGGAATATCGCATCCGCATCGGCGTTCCCCCCTGGAAGACGGCCTTCGCCTACGCGGTCTACGTTCTCGGCGGCATCCTCCTCATGCTCTCCATCTACACTTTTGCAGCCCGGAGGCAGTCCAAGGCGCTGCGAAAAGCGGAGGAAGAGCGGGTGCGGCTGGAGGATCTGGTCCGGGAGCGGACGTCCGAACTGGTGCAGGCCAATCGGGAGCTCGCGGTTCTCGCCTCCCGGGATACACTGACGGGGCTTTTCAACCGGCGTAAATTCGACGAGACCTTCGCCGCGGAATTCTTTCGGGCGGATCGGTTCGACCGGCCTCTTTCCCTCGCCCTGGGGGACATCGATCAGTTCAAGATGCTGAACGACCGGGAGGGGCATCTCTTCGGCGACCGGGTTCTCGCCGCCGTGGCGGAAAGCCTCTCCGCGGGAATCCGGAGCACCGACGTCCTCGCCCGGTGGGGTGGGGACGAGTTTGCCCTGCTCATGCCCGAGACGGGGACCGACGAGGCCCTGGTGGTGATGGAACGGCTGCGGCGTGGGCTCGCCGAGGTGGGGCGGCGCTTCGGCAGGGAGATTTCCATGAGCTTCGGCGTGGCTGGCAATGTGCGGGACGAGACCGCGGAAAACCTGATGCACCGCACCGACGAGGCGCTGCTGCGGGGCAAGCGGGAGGGGCGGGACCGGGTGGTGCTGAGCGATCCTCCCGAGTGATCCCCTCTGTGCGCAGGAGGCGCCCTTTTCGGAGCACCCGGTGAATGGGGCGG
>DIMS01000113.1 GCA_002425685.1 Synergistaceae bacterium UBA5560
GTTCGAGTCCTATACCACCCACCATATGCTATGAACGACTCCTTCTCTTCGCCTTTCGGCGCGGGGAAGGAGTCTTTGTTTTTTCTCCGGCCGGACATGTTCAGCAACGTACTCTCTCGGCGGGGTGCCGCACGTCGCGGCGGGAGCGCCCGTGCTCTTTCGCGGTTCTTCCGCGCCGCCTGGTGCGCGCCGCGTGCCGTTTCCTCTGCCCTTTTTCGCTTTTCCGCGTTTTTCCCTTCGCCACGTCCCCGGAACGGACTATAATGTGTGAGGAAAAGCACGAGGCCATCCTCTGGCGGAGGTGCTCTCGACAGCGGGCGATGGAGCCGCGCAGCGGAGCCGGTCCACCGGTTTTTCCGTTTTTCCTTGGTGTGTCCTGCGCGCCCGGAATGTCCGGTGCGTTCGGACGGTACCGGGTGGCTGGTTCCGGGCCTGGGTCCGAAGTCGGGTTCGAGATGGTTTGAGTGTCTTTCGGCTGCGGTTCAGCCTTCTCCGATTTCTCTTCGGGACAGAAGAAGACGGTGGGGTGGCGGTCGGGTGTCCGGCGAAAAAGGGGCGGAAGGGGCGGCAATGCGATGATCAGGGGAATCGGAGTGGACCTGTGCGGCGTGTCGCGCCTGCGCCGGTCCATGGAGAATCCGCGGTTTCTGGAGAGGGTCTTCTCGGAGGAGGAGATCCGCTATGCCATGGAGCGCAGCGACCCCGCGAAACACCTCGCCGCGGCTTTCGCGGCGAAGGAATCCTTCGCCAAGGCCGGAGGATGGGGTCTTGCCGCGACGGGGCTTCGCAACGTGTGTCTCCGGCGGACCGAGACCGGCCCCGTGCTCCTGCTCGCCCCTCCTGCGCAGGACCTGCTTGTCCGCATCGGCGCCGACAGGTGCTGGGTGAGCGTCAGCCACGACGGAGACTACGCGGTGGCCATGGTGGTGCTGGAAGGATAGAAGGAGAGCAAGGGGGGAGGAACGCCGGTGCGGCCTTCCGTCCCGGGATCGGCCCCGCAGCCCGACTTTTGAAGGGCATTGGCGCGGAATTTTCACCCCAGAGTGCTTGGCTCAGCCCTACGTTGGCGTTCTCGTGGTGTTTTTCGCCCCGGAGGTGGTGTTCTCCACATTGGTTTGTTTCCGCGGCGCCACCACCAGGTTCTTTACGAGAGAGGAGCGGATGTCCATGATGCCTCTGTTTCCCTCCCGGGCCATCCGGGAGGCGGATCTCCGGGCCTCGGAGGAGTACGGCCTTGCCGGAATGGTGCTCATGGAGAATGCCGGAGCCGGGGCGTACCGGTTTCTCCGGGAGCGCTTTCCCAGGGCGCGGCGCCTGGTGGTCCTCGCCGGGGCGGGAAACAACGGCGGGGACGGTTTTGTCCTCGCACGCCACGCCCTTCTGGAGGGCCTTTCCTGCCGGGTCTTCCTCGCCGCGGACCCCGAAAACTACCGGGGAGACGCACGGAGCAACCTTGATGCACTTCGTCTGCTCGGGGGGGATCTCCACTGCGCTGCGGCCTGTTCGGACGCGCCTCTCCTGGAGGAGCTGTCCAGGGCGGACGTGCTCGTGGACGCCCTTCTCGGAACGGGAAGCACCGGCGCGCCCCGGGGGCAGGCGGCCCGGCTCGTCGGTCTCGCCGGGGCCTGTGCCGTCCCGGTCTTCGCCCTCGACCTTCCCAGCGGCGTTGACGCCGACACGGGAGCAACCCACGAGCCCCACCTCTCCGCCATGGCGACCGCCACTTTTCTCGCCCCCAAGCAGGGGCTCTTCATCTTTCCCGGAGCGGATGCCGCGGGGGAGGTGCGGGTGATTCCCATCGGCGTTCCTCCGGCGGCGGTGCTGCCCCGGGGGACCGACGCGGCCCTCTTCGACGGAGAGGATGCGCGGCGGCTCTTTCCCTTCCGCCGGAGGAACACCCACAAGGGGAGGCAGGGGACAGTGCTCGTTCTGGGCGGTTCGGCGAACTATTCCGGCGCGCCCCTGCTCGCCGCCCTGGGAGCGTTGCGCTCCGGGGCGGGACTCGTCGTCCTCGTTGTGCCCGAGGCCATCGCGGACCGCTGCGCCGCGGCCCTTCCCGAGGCGGTGCTCGAACCGGTCCCGGGAACGCGGCACGGCCCGGAGACCCTTGCGGTGCTGGAGAACTGGAAGTCCCGGGCGGAGGTGCTCCTGGCCGGACCCGGGCTCGGAAGAGATCCCGAAGCCCTGGCCTGCGTGCGGAAGCTCTGGCGCACCTGGACCACCCCGGTGGTGTTCGACGCGGACGCCCTCTTTGCCCTGGCGGACCCCTCCGGAGACATTCCTTTCCGGGCCGACGCCGTTGTGACCCCCCACGAAGGGGAATGCGCCCGTCTTCTCGGTCTCCGGAGCACCGATGTGGCCGCCGCCCGCCTCGATGCGGTCCGTCGTCTCGGCGAAGCCCTGGGGTGCGCGGTGCTCAAGGGGCCGCACACACTGGTCCATTCGCCGGGTATACCGAATCTCCCGGGCATCTCCGGCGTTCCTGGCATGTCCGGTCTGTCGGCGGCGTCCGAAACACCGGAAATGTCGACGCCCGGCACATCGCACGTGCCGCCGATGCCGCACATTTCCGCCGCGGCGGGTGCGCGGAGAGCGGACACGCCCCGGGAGCCCGGTGCGCCGGGAACGACCCTCGTCATCGCCTCAGGCTCGCCCGGCCTCGCCGTTCCCGGCTCCGGAGACGTGCTGGGAGGCGTTCTCGCGGGGCTGCTCGCCCGGGGAGTGGCTCCGGGGGACGCTGCGGGAGTGGCCTGCTGGCTCCACGGCGCCGCAGGGGAGCGCCTGGCGGCGACGCGGGGCGAGGAGGGACTTCTCGCCTCGGAGATCGCGGAGGCCCTTCCCGGGGTTATCGAGGAGGTGCGCCATGGAAAGACTGGAAAAAGAGCGACAGAAGAAGCGGAAGCACCGTGTCGACTGGGATGAGGAGGAACGCCTCACCGAGCGGAGCCGGATTCGGGGGCTCAAGTGGCATCTCGTGACCTTTTTCGCGGTGCTCCTCTTCCTTCTCATGATAAAGATACAGCACCGAGACTGGTCCCTCGGGCCGTCGTTCCTCGTCCTCGGAGGACTCGCCGCGGGGACGCTCCTCATGATTCTGCTGGCCGGGAGGAAAAACAGAAAGTGACGCGAAACATCATGATGACTCAAGGCGCGCAACTCTCCCAAGAGGATCGCCGCTCCGGGGGGGACGCCCCGTTCCACCCCGGAGGCGCCTCCTCCGTCGGTTCCTTCCTTTTTGTCGCCGCATCGCCCGAGGAGACGGCACGTCTCGCCCGGGCCTGCGCCGCCCGGAGCTTTCCGGGACTCGTCATTCTCCTTGAGGGCGACCTCGGCGCGGGGAAAACTCAGTTCGTGCGCTTCTTCGCGGAGCACTTCGGCAGGCGCGGCGTGCGCAGCCCCTCCTTCACCCTGGTGAACGAATACATGGGGGATCCTCTCCTCGTGCACGCCGATCTCTACCGCATTTCCTCCGGCGATCCGGTCCTCCGCGACCTGGAGGAGACACTTCGGGCCGGGGCCATTCTTCTGGTGGAATGGGCGGACCGCTGGACGGACGTCTCCGAAGAGGAGCAGTGGCGCCTCGTCTTCGCCTTCGATGAGGGCACCGAGGGGAGAGAGGGCGGCGAAGGGGTCGAGCCCTTTCCCACGCGGCGGCGCATCCGCTGCACAGCCCTGGGGGAGCGGGCCCGGCGGAGCCTCGGAGAAGTGAAAGAGGACATGGGCCTCTCCGGAACCAACGCCGGAACGAATGGTCCCGAAAGAGACGGTTCCCTCTCCGGGGTGGACCACCCCGACACGAACGGCCCGGGTACGACCCTCTTCGGCACGAACGCCGGAACGCGCACCGGAGCGAATGATGTGGGTGGAACACGGCCCGGAGAAGGAGGCGAAGCGCCATGAGCCTGGTTCTGGGCATCGACTGCTGTACAAGGTGGACGAGCGTCGGCTGCTGCGACGACGGCGCCCCCCTGGGGGACATCTCCCTCGATCTCGGGCGGCGCCAGTCCGCCCTGCTGCCCTTTCTCGTGGAACAACTCCTCCGGAACGTGGAGGCCACCCTCTCCGACGTGGACCTCATCGCCGTGACCACCGGACCGGGGGCATTCACGGGGGTGCGCGTGGGCGTCGCCTACGCATCGGCCCTCGCGGAGGGGCTGGGCGTCCGGGTCGCCCCCGTGTCCACCCTGAAGGCCCTGGCCATGGCGTTTCCCGTGCCGGAGTTTCTCGTGGTGCCCTACCTGCGGGCCCGGAAGGGGCAGTACTACCTCGCCGCCTACCGCTTCGCCGCCGATTCTCCGGATGCCGCTGTTTCCCCAGGCGACGCCGCGTTGCCGAATGCCGTCGTGCCTCCGGGCGCGCCGGGCACACCGAACGTTCCGGCTCTTCCGGCGGCGTCGGTGCTTTTGCCCACGGTCCTCACCGAAGAGGAGATCGCCCGGTTCCTTGCCGGGCACTCCTGCTGGAAAATGCTCGTCGGCGTCGGAATGGAGCACCTCGCCGCCTCCCTGGGGCCGGAAGTCTCCCTGCTCCCCGCAACGGCCCTTCCGGGCAGCACCGTGGCTCTTCTCGGCGAGTTCTCCGGCGAGAAGCCCCTCGCACCGCAGGAGGTCCGCCCGGACTATCTCCGGGGTGCCGACATCGGCTGAGGACATGCGGGCATCTCCGGAGCCCGCTTCGGTCGGCCCTGTTTCTCTTTCCCAAGGGGGCTCCGGCAAGGGGAACATCGGAAGGGGTGCCATCGGGCAGCGATGTTCCCCTTGCCGGACGCGGGATCCGCGTTTTTCCAGGCAACCTCGGGCGGCATCGTTTCTCTTCAGCGAGCATTTTCGGCGCAATGGGAACACCGGAAGGGCGGCATCGAGCAGCGATATTCTCTTTTCGCAAGGATCTTTGAAAATCGTCGTTTCTTTCGCAAGGATTTCCGCCGCCCTCTTCGGGGCTCCGGAAGGCTGTTCCGGAAAGCTTTTCGCAGTTCCGCAGGAGTTTCAAAGGGACTTTCCGATGTCGTGGGGACGTGTTTCCGGTTGCACCGGGAATGTTTCCCTGTTCCGCCGGAATTTTTCGGGATGTCCGCAGGTTTCCCGCAGCGCTTTTCCCGACACCGCGGAATATCTCCGCCGCCTCGCGGTGTTGTCGGTATTGTCGCGACATCTCCGCCGCTCTGGGAGAATTTTGTTCGCTGTCCCGCGAAAATCTTCCACCGCTGCCGCTCCGGAGAAACATTTTTTGCCGTCCCGGGAGATTCTTTTGCGCTCCAGCACCGCGTTGTCGTGAGGATTTTCGTAAGTTTTCCACAGCACCTTCCCGGTCTCGCGGGAATTTGCGCGGTTCTCAAGAAAACTTCTCCGGTGCCTCTCCGACTCCTCTCCGGTTTCGGTGCGGTTCCGCGGAGAATTTCCGCGAATTTTCCCCGCTTCTGCGAGCATACCTGCGAAACATCCCGCTTCCGCGGCGATTTCCGGGGAATTCTCCCCGAGAGCGCCGAAAAGGAGGGAAAGGAAGCCAAGGAGATCTGGCACATCTCTGATATATACGGTATACTTTACGCTGTACATCAGATTGAATTCGACAGTGGATGTTCCTATGGATTCGGAAGGAGTTTTTTCTGACTGTTCTGAATTCGGTCCTATGCCAAGGAGGTGACCGGAGAGCTTCGAGAATGCGGTCATTGTGGGGGAGTGTCATATACTTTTTGGTTGGGGAGGGGTGGCAATGGCAATGCGACTCATCCAGGAACATC
>DIMS01000127.1 GCA_002425685.1 Synergistaceae bacterium UBA5560
CAGCGTGCGCGCTGAACCGCACCCGGGCTCCCTGCGACGCTGCTCCGTCCATTCTGCGCTCCAGATGCAGCATGGACGGAGCAGCGTTTCTTTGCGCCGCCTGCGGGCCAATTTCTGATGCNNGACACACCGTTTCCCGGTCGCGCCGTCGCGGTTGCAAAAGATATTTTGTACGGTATCTCGCGACACTCCTCCGCCTTGTGCCGTGCATCGCTCCTTTGCGTTGCCTTTTTCTTATTTTTTCACGTCTGCNNGTCGCCTTTTTCATTGCTCTTTCACGTCGGCCCGCTGCACTGCTTTTTCATGCCGCTCCGTCGCGCTCTTTTTCTGCCTCGCCTCACCTTGCCTTGCCTTGCTCTTTGCATTGGTTTTTCGCGTTGTTGCTCGGCGGTGTTCTTTTGTATTGCTCCGCTACCCCCTTCCCCGGGCTTTCCGAAGGGCGTACACTGCCCCTGAAGAGCGGCGTGCGGAGATGTCCTCGAAGACAGACACAGGGACAAGAACAGGGCATCGGGGCTGCTCTCGGCTTGCGCCGGTGGCCGCCCCGGAGGAATGCCCCCGCACACGGGACAGGGAAATCATGCAAGCGACATCCGGCGAGGAGAGCAGGGCATGACCCCGCACACAGGGACACGGAGAGAGGAGCTGAGCGTCATGGCAACGGAGCGGCGCATCAGAGTTCCACAGGGAATTTCGGAAGAAATTTCCCGGCAACTTCCGGAAACGGCTTTGCTGGAAACGAGAGGGCTTTCGGAGACGGCTTCACTGGAAACGAGAGGACTTCCGGAAACGGCTTTGCTGAAAACGAGGGAGCTTTCGGGAACAACTTCTTTTGACAGGGGGCCACGAACTGCCTTCTCATGCAGGGGCCGCAGTGACAAGGACGATGCGCTCCGGCACGGAGCCGCTCCGTCGCCACACCGACGCTTCCGCACCGCCGCAACCGTCCTCCCGGTTCTCCTCGTCATTCTGACCCTGGCATCGCTCGGAGCGCCGATTTCCGCACGTTCCGCCCCGGTTCAGATTCCGGTTCCAGCCACGGCTCAGGCTCAGGCTCCGGCCCCGGCGTTGCCGGCGCCGCTCCGTTCCGCCGCGGCACTGCTTTTCGTCGCGCCCGCCGACGCGGCCCAGGGGAGCGTGCACGATCCGCTCTCGCCGGAGAACGAGGCGTACATCCGGAACTTCTTCGCGGTCTGGCGGAGCGCATCGACGGAGAAGGCCCACGGGCAGATTCCCGGCTGGCCCCTCTACACCGGGGGCGACTGGTACATGCAGTACCCGCCCCAGTGGTCGGTCCGGGACGCCAATCCCCAGTTTCTCTGGGTATCCGACCCGCGGGGGCTGACACACTTCGTCTTCGCCCAAGCGGCCCAGGTGCAGGGCGGCCTCTCCACGGACGATCTGCGGGCCTTCGTCTTCCAGAAGCTCGTGGGCGGCGCATCGCCGGTGCTGATCGCCCGGGAACAGAAGAACCCCCTCGCCTCCCTGGGACTCGCCGGGGACGGGGGGCTCATGGACGCGGCCTTCATCCGCTGGATGCACGGCAGCGCGGGGAAAATGCTCACCTTCATCCAGATCACGATCCTTGCCCGGAGCCCGCTCTACACGTCGTACCAACTCTTTCTCGAAAGCTGTCCCGAGGCGGAGCTGGTCGCGTCGGCCCAACAGATCTTCGACCCCATGATCTACTCGGCGCGGTTCACCATTCCCAACTACAACAGTGAGCTGAACCCGGACACGGACGGAGACGGCTACGCCGACCCCGTGGACGCGGATCCCGAAAATCCCCAGGTGTGGTGACGACACGTCCGGCAGGATTTTGAGATCGGGGTGCCCGGGCGAAAATCCCCAGGTATCAGGTGTGGGGACGACACAGGAAATGCTTCCGCGCTTTCAGAAAAAAGCGAGCGAGCAACGCTCTTGACAGAAGAGATTTGCTTGGCGGAGGAAACGCGCTTGACGAAGGAAACTTGCCTGGTGGAGGCAACGCGCTTGGCGGAGGGAACTTGACGCAAGAAACATCTCCGTCCATAATGCAGTCAAAATGCATAAGAGACGGAGGTTTGACATGGCAGAACCGCGCAGATACGTACCGAGAACGCTCGAATCGGTCTTCTCCGCCGCCTCGGCGCATTTTCCCGTGCTTCTGGTCACGGGGGCACGCCAAGTGGGCAAGACTACCATGCTTCGTCATCTCGCCGGGCCGGAACGGACGTTCGTCTCCCTGGACGACCCGCTCGTGCTCGAACTGGCCCGAAACGACCCCGCCCTCTTTTTACAGCGTTTTCGCCCACCGCTCCTTCTTGACGAGTTCCAGTACGCGCCGTCTCTGCTCCCCCACCTGAAGAGAGAGGCGGACCGGGCGAACGAGGCGGGGCTTTTCTGGCTCACGGGCTCCCAGGTCTTTCAGGGCATGCGGGGCGTTACGGAATCGCTCGCGGGACGGGTGGCGCTCTTTCATCTCCAGGGGCTTTCCCGCCGGGAGGCTTTGGGGTTCGGGCACAGTGCGCCGCCCTTTCTTCCCTCGCCCACGCTTCCGGAGGAACGCATCCTTCTGCCCTCGGGCGTGAGCGACCTGTACGCGACGATCCTGCGCGGCTCGCTCCCCGCTCCGGCCCTGGACAGCCAGCTCGATCCGGACCTGTTCCACTCCTCTTATGTACAGACCTATCTGCAACGGGATCTCCGCGACCTGGCAAAGGTGGGCGACGAAAGCGCCTTCCTCCGTTTTCTCCGGGCCACGGCGGCGAGGACAGGGCAACTTCTGAACGTGGCAGCGCTCGCCCGGGATGCGGACGTGGCACCCAACACGGCGAAACACTGGCTGTCGATCCTGCAGACATCGGGGATCGTTTTTCTGCTCGAACCCTATTCCTCCAACCGAATCAGTCGCCTCGTCAAGGCGCCCAAGCTCTATTTCTGCGACACCGGGCTCTGCGCGTACCTCACGGGATGGACCACTGCGGCCACGCTGGAATCGGGCGCCATGAGCGGCGCCTTCTTCGAAACCTGGGCGCTGGGAGAAATCAGAAAAAGTCTGCTGCACGCGGGGAAAACCGCCACGATGTTCTACTATCGCGACAGGGATCAGGTGGAGATCGACCTTCTCCTCGAACAGGACGGCACGCTCTTTCCCGTGGAGTTCAAGAAGACCGCCTCGCCGAAAAGAGATGCGTTCCGGTCCTTTGCGGCGCTGCGGAAAACGGGTGTCCCCGTCGGCACCGGCGGCGTGGTGTGTTTCGCCGAGCACTTTCTTCCCCTGGCGGAGGACGTGTACGCCATCCCCGCGGGCCTACTCTAGCGGCGCCCAACGGACACGGGAGGGATACGGCACGAGAACACGAGAGGACCACGAGGCGAAGAGACAAAGAGACAAGCAAAGAGAACATACAGGAGGATGACATGGCAAAGCCCCAGGGAAAACACGACATGTGGTGTTACACGGCAACGAAGCGGAGCGCCCGCAAGAAGGTGAAGCGCGCGTCCTCCAAGGCGCGCCGCCGCGCCGAGCGCCGCCGGGAGGACTAGAGGACCTGCCGCGCCAAAAGCCCCGGCGCGGCCCTGGCAAAACCGCTCCGGCCGCGCCGAAATGACATGACCTGCACCGCCCGAGAAACCGAGAACTCCTCCACAATCGCATCCCCGTCCATCCCGGTACGCCCTCGGACCACGGAGGAAGCGGCGAGGAACCGCGCCTCGCAGAGCGCCTCGCGGAAGAGCCTCCGTCGCCGAGCGCTCGCGCAGGAGGCAAAGCCGGATGACGTCGCACGCGTCAAAGCCGAAAAGGCGGAAACGTCGTCAGAAAGCCCCCGTGCGCAAAGGTCCGGACGGGGCAGAGCATGCCCTCCTGCGAGGAGCGCGAGCAGGGAACACCCCTTGCACGAGGGGCAGCTCAGATCGCGCCATCGTCCGCGAGGGCGGCGAGTTCCGCGTCGGAGAGTCCCAAGAGTTCGCCCAGCACGGAGGCGTTGTGCTCGCCGAGGGCCGGAGAGGGGGTGCGGATCGTGGACGGCGTGTCGGAGAGCTTGATGTGGCTTCCGGTGATGACCGTCTCCCCCGCTTTGGGGTGCGACACGGGGACGAACATCTCCCGGTCGCCCGCGATGTGCGGATCCGCCACCACCTGGTCGATGGAGAGGATGGGCGCGCAGGGAACGCCCGCGCCGTCCACTTTGGCGTAGACTTCGTCCACGGTGAGCGTGGTGGTCCACTCCTCGATGAGGGGTTTGAGTTCCGCGTGGTGGGCCACCCGGTCCTTCACGGTGAGAAAGCGCGGGTCCTCCGCCAGGTCGGGGCGCTCCATGGCACTGCAGAGGCTGCGCCAGAGCTTGTCGTTCGCCGTGCCGATGACGAGGCTGCCGTCCTTGGCGCGGAAGGAATCGTAGGGGTAGGTGGATTCGTAGCGGTTGCCGATGCGGGCGGGCACGCGCCCTTCCACGAGGTAGATCATGTTGATGATCTCCAGGCTCGCCACGCAGGAATCCACGAGGGCCACGTCCACCTTCTGCCCCAGGCCGGTTCTGCCGCGGCTGTGCACGGCGGCGAGGATGCCGATGGCGGCGGAGAGCCCCCCAAGCACGTCTCCCATGGCGGTGCCGGTGCGGGTGGGTTCGCCCCCGGGCCAGCCGGTGGTGCTCATGAGGCCGCTCATGGCCTGGGAGATGATGTCGTAGCCGGGGCGCATGCGATAGCGCCCGGTGTGGCCGAAGCCGGAGATGGCGGCGTAGATGATCCGGGGATTGACCGCCCGGAGATCTTCGTAGCCGAGGCCGAGTTTCTCCATGGTGCCGGGGCGGTAGTTTTCCACCACGATGTCGGCACGCCGTACAAGGCCGAGGAAGAGTTCCTTTCCCCGGGGGTGCTTCAGGTTGAGCGTCACGCCCTTCTTGTTGCGGTTCAGGTTCATGTAGTAGGCGCTCTCGCCGTTTTGGAACGGCCCCATCTGACGGGTGTCGTCCCCCTTGCCCGCCTCCTCGATCTTGATGACCTCCGCGCCCATGTCCGCCATCATCATGGTGCAGAACGGTCCCGCGAGCACGCGGGTCAGGTCCAGAACCCGAAGCCCGGAAAGGGCTCCCTCCGAATGCGTCATTGTCGCTTTCGCCTCCTCCAGTCGTCTCGTTCACTCGTTTGGTTCGAGCGCAGATGTTTCTTTCAGGGTCTCCTTCAGACGTTTCGTGCAGGTGCAGGGATTTCGTTCACGCGTTTTGCTCGGGCGCGGAAGTTTCGTTCAGGGTCTCCTTCGGGTGTCTCGTTCACGCGTTCCATCCAGGGACAGGTGTTTCGTCCGGACTCTTCGTTCGCGCCTTTCCATTCCAGGGCAGGATTTGCGCCCCTGTGGTTCGTCCGAGCGTCTTCTTCGGGCATCTGCCGCCCCGCTCCCCGGCGTGCGGCCCGGAAAAAGCCCGCCCTGCGGGGGAAGCCCCACCCTCCGCCGGGGCCGGAGCCGCCGGGCGCTGCGAAAACACTGGAGCGGAACTGCAGCGATGGCCGCCGCAACCACACGCGACGCCATTGTAGCATCCGGAGAGGAGAGCGCAATGCTGTGCCGGTACGGACCGAAAGAGAGCCGTTTCGAAAAATCGTCCGCAACGACTCTTTCCGGAACGGAGGAACCGCTGCCCCGCACCTGCCGCGCCACGTCCCCGCACCCTTACCGTGTCGTCTCGTACCGCACCGCGTTGTGATGTGCCCTTCCCGCGCCGTGTCGCGCCCGGCCCTCGGGCGCCCTATCTGCCGCAGGAGGGGGTCAGGGCATCCTTCACCAGCCGTACCGGGGCACCGCCGTCCAGGGAAAAGCGGTAGAGAGAGACCAGAAGCCGCAGGGAGGCACCCTTCCCCTTCACATCCGGGGCGGAAAAACCCGCCGCGAGAAAGCCCGAGCCGTCCGGAAGCCATGCGGGGGAAAAAACACTCATGTCCTCGGGGGAAATGCGAGCCGGGAGCGCACCGCTCGCCGGTCGCCAGAGAAAGACCGCGCTCGCGGGCTCTCCCACTTTTTGGGCGAGGGGGCTCATTTCGGGAAGGTCCGCGTCAAAGAGCACCGCCGACCCATCGGGGGCGACGGAGAAGCGCACGGCGCTCGAAAAACTCACCGCATCGCCGAAAAGTTCCGCCAGAGGGCGCTTTTCGAGGATCCGCCCCTGCAAGTCGAAGCGGTAGAGAAACTCCAGATCCTGGGCATAGACGCTCGCGCCGTCGTCGGCCCAGAAGGGGGAATAGACGTCCCGCACGGCGCCGGAGACGAGCCGCAGGTCGCCCCCTGCGGCGGAAACCACCGCCGTCACCCACCGGGCCTCGTCAGGGAGCCAGTGGTTGAAGAGCAGCCGCATGCCGTCGGGGGACCACCGGGGGCCGTAGCTGTTGTCGCCGGGAATGCCCGCCACGAGCCGGGCCGTCTTCTCGCCCAGGCGCAACAGGGCGATCCGCCGCCCCTCGTCGCGGTAGTCCGTAAAGGCCACGGCGTCCCCCCGGGGGGAGATCTCCGGGTCGTTGCCGTTGCAGAGCCGCCGCGGGGTGCCGCCTGCGGCGTCGGTGAGCCACACGCCTCCGTCCCGGGCAAAGACCACCGTCACCGCCGACGGGTCGCTCCAGGGAGACACCGCCGGAGCGGCCACTGCCGGAGCGGAAAAGCCCTTCGCCATTTCCGCCATCCCCGTCACGAAGAGCGCGACAAGCACCCCCAGGGCGATACGGCCGAAAAGCACCCCAGGGGCGACGACAGCGAGCGGGCTGCCGCGGTGCGGAACCGCAGTATGCACCGTCCGAAAAACCGCGAGAAAAGCCCCGGAGGCGTTCCCCCGCTCCGACTGTCGCACCTGCCCCGGCGCTTTCGTCGCGCCGAGGGGCACACCCGCCGCCCATCCCTCGTTCTGCCATTGATTCATGTCGCACGCCTCCTCCTGTGAGAGTTTCACTTTGGAATCCTTCCGCTTCAGGGTGTTCTTCAAAAACGGNNCTTCCCGCCGTAAACCGCCGGAACATAACCCGAACATGATCCGGACATGATCCGAACAGCCACCCTGAAGCGCTCCGACCTTGCGCTCTCCGCGGTCGTCCCGGGCCGAAAAAAACACCCCGGGGGCGGGTTCCACACCTCAAGGCGTGGCTGAAGTCCGGCCGCTGCCTCAACGTGGACCTGTTGATCGGACACAA
>DIMS01000054.1 GCA_002425685.1 Synergistaceae bacterium UBA5560
GTCGGCGCTCCTTTCGACATCCTCGCCTACGTCCCCCCGGGCCAGAAACACCCCTGGCCAAGACACGTCACCGCCCAAGATGCACTCATCTTCAGGAAAAACTTTGCCTTTCTCCCAAAGGCAACAAGCCGCAAGAACGGGTTCCCCCGGGAAGTGATTCGCTGCGGGTTTACCCGGAATCGGGTCCGGAAAGTCGGCTTGACAGAAAATGCACCTGAGGGGAATAATCGAACCTGCCCGGGGGGAGCCGTGTTTCCGGCTGAGAGGTGGCTTTTCGCCCGACCCCTGGAACCTGATCCGGTTCGTACCGGCGGAGGGAACGGGCATGGAGCGGAACCGATACGGCCTCTACTCCCCTACCGGGATACCCTTTTCTTCTCCCGCCGACCGGAGAAACCCGCATGGTGCGGAGAAGGAGGACACTATGTATTCCAAAGAGGACCAACGCACTCGAATCCTGGTGGAGGGAGCCGTGCTGTGCGGACTTTCGGTGGCGCTCTCCTACGTAAAGCTTTGGCAATTGCCTCAGGGTGGTTCCATCACCCTTGAAAATCTGCCGCTTTTCATGTATGCCTATCGCCACGGATTAAAAGCAGGAGTGCTCGCCGGGGGAATGTCAGGACTTCTACAGCTGCTGCTCGGAGGCTACATGGTACATCCTCTCCAAGCGCTTCTGGACTATCCGCTGGCCTTTGCCGCTCTCGCTTCGGCATCTTTCGTCCGGAAGCCCTTCTGGGCTGGACTCGCCATCGGCACCTTCGCCCGCTTTCTCTGCCACTTCCTCTCGGGCGTCGTTTTTTTTGCGAGCTATGCCCCCGAAGGGACACCCGTGTGGCTCTATTCCGCCATCTACAACGGGAGCTTCATGGTTCCCGCGCTCGTTCTGAATATCGCCATCGGCCATTTCCTCCTGCCTCGGCTTTTGCGTCTTCCCGGCTGGAGTAGGGCTGGGCATTGAATGCGGATCAGGCGGCAAAACGCCCCTGTTTCCCGGAGGAGGGTTTTTTCCGTTGAAGCAGGACAAACGGTATGTGGGGCGTCTCCATTCACTCGTCAATGCCTTCGGCGTGAGCATGATCAAGATCAGTGAAAAAGTGGGTGTATCGCTGACTTTCAACAAGGGGGGCGTCTGCCTCGGTGTCAGCGCGCCGGGAAGTCGGGTGGCGGCACTCCTCTCCCTTTATGGCGAAGGCGCTCATGGGACGATCACCTTCTTTCTCAGCGAAAAAGCCTTCGCGTCCTACGTGAACGGCATGACGGGAGGCATGCTCTTTCCGGACCCGGAAGAACCCGTCGCAGTGAGCGTGGCAGGCGAACTCGCCAATATGGTGAGCGGAAACGCCCTGACCACTCTGAGCGAAAGAGGCTTTTCCGGTCTGGACATCACGCCGCCTCAACTTTTCGTCGGCACCAACATCAAGTCCCTGAGGTTGCCCGAGGACAAGATGGACACGTTCACCCTCCCGTTTTATGTCGGAAACGACCGAGAGAGCATCGTCCACCAGGTACTTCTCTTCCGCAAATGAATGCGCCTTGCTTTTCGGCGGATACGACCGGCAAAGTCGCTCGGGAAATCCGGCGTTTCCCCCATCCCCGCAATAAAAACAAACAAAGGAAAGGCCCAAGGGCCTTTCCTTTGTTTGTTGCGCACTCTTTCCTTAAAAATCTTCGCTCAAAAAGCGGATATCCCGGTTCTTAGCCCTCGTGATGCTCCGCCTCGGCATCCTCGTCCACTTCGAGGCTGAGCCATGTTCCCCAATCGAAACGGAGAAGACCGCTCGCCACGTAGAGAAGGATTCCCGCGAGGGGCGCCTTTTCCCGAAGCGTGATGAACAGCACCGCCACAAAGGTCGTGAGGAAGGTCACTTTCATCCTGTTGACGTTGCCTTTCCGCAGTTTCTTCAGGTTTCCGTAGGGAACCGTCGATACCATGAGCATCGCCGTTCCCACGGTGATGAGCGCCATCACCAGGGGCGGCAGGGAGAACCCCGTCATGGCGAAGGAAGCGACGAAAAGCCCTCCCGCAGGAATCGGAAGCCCCTGAAAGGAACCCGGCACGTGCATGACGTTGAAGCGGGCGAGCCGCAGGGCGCCGCACAGTGCGAAAAACGCCGCGACAAGAGCTCCCGTGACGCCGAGAAAGCCGTGCAGGTACGCCCCGTAGACGATGAGACCCGGCGCAACACCGAAACTGACCACGTCGGCAAGACTGTCGAGCTCCATGCCGAAAGCGCTGCTGCCCCCGAGGCTTCGCGCCATTTTTCCGTCCATGTAGTCGAAAAAGACCGCGGCAAAAACCAACCACGCTGCGGGAACGAATTTTCCGTGAATCACCATGACCAGGGACAACATGCCGCAGAGAAGGTTGCCGCTGGTAATCATGTTGGGAATAATCTTCGTGAAGGGAACACCTCGAACGTGCCTATTCTTTTTCATCGCGTATCACCCCCAGAGCCGTCTCGCCGGCCTTCACCTTCTGTCCCACCGATACGACGCAACGCACGGTGGAGGGGAGATAAAGATCGACTTTCGAACCGAATTGTATCATCCCGTATCTTTCGCCTCGGGTCAAGTGCTGCCCTCGACGAGCCCTGCAAACGATGCGACGGGCCAGAAGCCCCGCAATCTGCACGACCAGTGCAGGCCCCGCCGCAGTCTCCATTCCCAGACAGAAACGCTCGTTCTCCGCAGACGCCTTGGGACCGTAGGCCACCCACTTCTTTCCAGGCACATACTGGAGATACGTCACCTCCCCGTCCCAGGGGACGCGATTCACGTGTACATCCAAGGGGGACATGAACACACCCACACGCGTCGCCGGCCCCGTGAAGGGGTGTTCCGTCGCCTCCACCTCAACGATTTTGCCGTCTGCGGGACTCACCCACAGAGCCGGATTCTCCGGGGAGTTTCTCTCGGGGTCCCGATAAAACCACAGGAGAAAACACAACACGACAAGGAACACCGCAGACAGAGCGGGAGAGACGAACCATCCCCCGAGGGACATGAAGAACATTCCTCCGATGGCGGGCAAGCCCTCCCTTGCAATGCGCACGGGCTATGCCTCCTCTTCCTCTTCGGCACGGATGATGCTCGCGTCGGCCACCTCGTCTCCCTCGTCAAGGCGGACCACGATCGGTCCCGTCGCCTCTCTGCTCAGTATCGGGATATCCTCCGTCGCCAGACGCACCATGCGTCCCCGGTTGGAAATGAGCAGAATCTCGTCCTTTTCGGCGGCCCCCCAGGAACCCACGAGAAGCCCCGTCTTGGCCCCCAGGCGCATGGCACGTACCCCTCCACCGCCGCGATGATGGGGGGTAAATTCCTCAAAGGGTGTCCGCTTGCCGAGCCCTTTTTCATTGATCAGCAAAAGGTCCGTTCCGGCCTGCACCACATCGCACCCGACCACGACATCTCCTTCGTCCAGGCGAATGCCCCGCACGCCTCTGGCCTGCCTCCCCAGCGGGCGGAATTCGTTCTCGGGAACCCGGAGAGCTTGTCCGGAGGCGGTGACGAAAAGCAGATCCTCCTCACCGGAAGTGCACCGAACCCTCGCGATGAAATCCCCCGAATCCAGCGATAGAACCCGCCGCCCGGCCCTGGTGATGTTCTCCAGCTCCGTCACGGGCATGCGCTTCGCCACACCCTGGCGCGTAATGAAGAAGATGAACCGTGCTCCGGAAAGACGGCTGTCTCGGAGAGCCACCACCTTCTCGTCCTCTTCGAGAGAGATGAAGGAACTCACGGGCTTTCCCTTTCCGGACCTCGGCTGGGGAATCATGTGTCCCCGGATGGCAAAGACCCGTCCCTTGGTGGTGAAGAGGAAGAGATCTCGATGCGTGGTGGTGACGGTCACAAGAGAGATTTCGTCCTCCTCCTTGGGCGTCGCTCCCTTCACGCCCTTTCCGCCCCGATTCTGCAGGCGATATTCCTCGAGCATCATCCGGCGCAGATAGTTGTCTCGGGAAAGGACGACCACGATTTCTTTCTCCGGGATGAGATCCTCCATGGAGACATCTTCCATGGCATCCAGAATCTCCGTCCTCCGGGGGTTGCCGAAACGCGCCTTCACATCCTCGATCTCTTCCTTCACGACTCCGTCGAGCACCTTGGGATTCGCGAGGATGGAGCGGTACATCTCAATGTCACCGAGGAGCTGCGCATATTCTTCCTCCAGCTTGTGGCGCTCCAGACCGGTGAGGCGCTGCAGGCGCATGTCGAGAATCGCCTGAGCCTGCGGCTCGGAGAATCCGAGACGATCCGTCAATCCCTGGCGGGCCTCGTTCGGATCCTTGGACCCGCGCACCACCGCGATGACCTCTTCGATGATATCCAGCGCCTTAAGCAATCCCTCCACGATGTGCGCTCTCGCCTCGGCCTTGCGGAGGCGGTAGGCGGTGCGCCGGCGGACCACGTTGCGACGGTGGGAGAGAAACACCTTGAGCATCTCCAGGAGCGGCAATTCCCTCGGTTGACCGTCCACGAGAGCCAGATTGATGACGCCGTAGGTGGTCTGGAGCTGAGTCCGTGAATAGAGCTGCCGCAACGCCACCTGAGAATCCATATCCCGATTGACCTCGAGAACGATGCGCAGCCCTCTGCGATCCGATTCATCTCTGATGTCGGTGATGCCATCCAGGTGTTTTTCCTGAACTCCTCTGACGATAGCCTCTATGAGGTTGGTCTTGTTCACCATATAGGGAATCTCGGTGATGATGATGGCTCTTTTCCCCCGCTTGACATCCTCGACGTGGGTCTTTCCACGGACGAAAATTCTGCCGCGGCCCGTCCGGTAAGCCTCGACGATACCGTCCCGGCCGAGAATCTCGCCTCCCGTGGGGAAATCGGGGCCGGGCAGAAAATGGAGTAGTTCTCCCAGTTCCACGTCCTCATGGTCAAGCATATAGCAAAGTGCGTCCGCCACCTCTGTGAGGTTGTGGGGGGGTATGTTCGTGGCCATGCCCACGGCGATACCCGTGGAACCGTTCACGAGGAGATTCGGAATGCGCGAGGGAAGCACCAGCGGTTCCTTGAGAGAGTCGTCGAAGTTCGGCCCCCAGTCGACGGTCTCCTCGTCGATATTCTCGAGCATTTCCTCCCCCAGGGCGGAGAGGCGTGCCTCGGTATAGCGCATGGCTGCAGGAGGATCACCGTCGATGGAACCGAAATTCCCCTGGCCATCCACAAGAGGATAGCGCATGCTGAAATCCTGGGCCAGGCGAGCCATGGTATCGTAAATCGCCGAATCGCTG